>NZ_JBKGFP010000070.1:0-84615 GCF_046557535.1 Pseudomonas sp. S1(2024) | reverse complement strand
TCCCCCCACCCCCCCCCCCCCCCCCCCCCCCTCCTTCCCCCCCCCCCTCCCCCCCCCCCCCCCCCCCCCCCCCCCCCCCCCCCCCCCCCCCCCCCCCCGCTCCCACAGGTCATGTATTCAGGCAAAAAATAACCCCGGAAAGCCGTGAGCATCCGGGGCCAAGAGCGAGCAACATCCACTGTACACGAACGAGGGTGACCAAACCCTCCGTTGCGGCAGATGGCTTGAGTTTGCGCACTTCCCGAACACTGGATTTAGCCGTAAACGACCTGTTCTTAGCCAAAGCAGCCATGGCGCCATTCTGTTGTTGCGGGCATGTCGCCGGCGTCACAGAATCGGTCGTAAATCACAGCAGCACTCTCTTAGCGATAAAAGGGACAACAGCCATGATGCATGCGGATTTGATTGACCAGGACGATCTGGCAGGCCACCTGCGCGCGCGCGGGTTCGAGATTCCGGCCGGCGCTACTGCCGAGCAGGCGTGCGAAGCGGTGGTGCGTGGGCTGACCGAGCCCAATGCACGGGCGCTGAAGGGGATGGTGGAGCAAATGTATACCGGTAGTGCGACGATCCTGCCGGCGGTGCGCCAGGCCATCGACAAACAGCTGTTGCCGGCGTTGGCGCAGTTCAACAAGCGCGGCTGACAGAGTTTTCCTGCACCGGCCTCTTCGCGGGCTTGCCCGCTCCCACAGGGATTGCACAGAGTTCAAACACTGTGCACCTCCTGTGGGAGCGGGCAAGCCCGCGAAGAGGCCGGCTCCGTTTCAGAGCCTTACACTGGCAAAGGTCGACTCATTGCGCGCCTGGCTCAGGGCCGCCATCGGCCCGCTGTGCGGTGACAGGGTCATGGCCTGCGGGATCGGCATCATCGCCACCTGCTGCGCGGTGTTGGAGCCCACGCGCTCGTCACGCGGCGGAATGCCGAAATACTCGCGGTAGCATTTGGAGAAGTGCGGGGTAGACACGAAGCCGCACACCGACGCCACTTCGATGATCGACATCGGCGTCTGCTTCAGCAGCTGCCGGGCGCGGATCAGGCGCAGCTTCAGGTAGTAACGCGACGGCGAACAGTGCAAGTACTTCTGGAACAGGCGCTCGAGCTGCCGGCGCGATACCGACACGTATACCGCCAGTTCGTCCAGGTCGATCGGCTCTTCGAGGTTGGCCTCCATCAGCGCAACGATTTCCTGCAGCTTCGGCTGGTTGGTGCCAAGCATGTGCTTGAGCGGCACGCGCTGGTGATCCTGCTCGTTGCGGATGCGCTCGTAGACGAACATTTCGGAGATCGCCGCCGACAGTTCACGGCCGTGGTCGCGGCTGATCAGGTGCAGCATCATGTCCAGCGGCGCAGTACCGCCGGAGCTGGTGAAGCGGTTACGGTCGAGGGTGAACAGGCGGGTGCTCATGTTGACGCGCGGGAAAGCCTCTTGCATCGCAGCCAGGCACTCCCAGTGCACACTGCAATCGAAACCATCCAGCAACCCGGCACAGGCCAAGGCCCAGCTGCCGGTGCATACCGCGCCCAGGCGGCGCGACTGGCGGGCCTGGGTTTGCAACCAGGTGACATGCTCGCGGGTGACACTGCGCTGGATGCCCACGCCGCCGCAAACAATCACGGTATCGATGGGAGGCGCACTGTGCATCGCGGCGTCAGGGGTTATCTGCAAGCCATCGCTGGCCCACACCTGTCCACCATCGGCGGTGAGGGTGTGCCAGCGGTACAGCTCGCGGCCGGACAGCTGGTTGGCCATGCGCAGCGGCTCGACGGCCGACGCCAGGGAAATCAGGGTGAAATTGTCCAATAGGAGAAACCCGATGGACTGGGGGGCTGTGCGGTTCTGGGTTGGGTTCCCGGAGGTGTACGACGTCATCGCGATTTCTCCTCACACAAATGCAGGGGGTGCCTCAGGCGAGCACTGATTTCTTGTTATGTATGGCCCCGGTTCATGTGCAGGGGCCTTGGTGCCAATCTCAACGCAAACGCCGTGCCTGAAATTGAACGGCTATCCAAAAAAACCTGAAAACGACGCCTTTGTCAGGCAAATCAGGTGCTTTGATCGAGTTGGTCAATCATCGTAGAACGGGCGTGCTAGGCGGTGTGCGTGGAATGGCTGAGCAATTTGGTGACACGCGCAGTGTAGGATGCCCAGAAACGACACTCTTGAGTGTCACCGACAATGCCCGCACTGATTACGACACCCGACGATTGGTATGCGTCGTACTGCACCATAAAGGGGCATTGGCTTGCGTACTGCACCTGTTTCAATCTCAAGGGCCCCTTCGCGGGCACGCCCGCTCCCACAGGGATTGCACAGTTCCTGTGGGAGCGGGCGTGCCCGCGAAGGGGCCCTTGAGGTCAGATCAAGCTATCAGCACTCGATCGCGCTGACTGCCAAACCACCGCGCGAGGTCTCTTTGTACTTGTCGTGCATGTCGGCCCCGGTATCGCGCATGGTGCGGATCACCTGGTCGAGGGAAATGAAGTGCTCGCCATCACCCCGCAGGGCCATCTGCACTGCGTTGATGGCCTTGACCGCGGCAATCGCGTTGCGCTCGATGCACGGCACCTGCACCAACCCGCCGACCGGGTCGCAGGTCAGGCCCAGGTTGTGCTCCAGGGCGATCTCGGCAGCATTCTCCACCTGTGGCGGGGTCGCACCCAGCACTTCGGCAAGGCCCGCCGCTGCCATGGCGCAAGCCGAGCCGACTTCCCCTTGGCAACCCACTTCGGCACCAGAGATCGAGGCGTTCTTCTTGCACAGGATGCCCACCGCGGCAGCACCGAGGAAGAAGTCGACCACGCTGGACTCGTCCACCGCATCGCTGAAGCGCATGTAGTAGTGCAACACCGCCGGGATGATGCCCGCCGCACCGTTGGTCGGTGCGGTAACCATACGCCCGCCGGCAGCGTTTTCTTCATTGACCGCCAAGGCGAACAGGTTGACCCACTCCATGGCGCTCATGGTCGAGCCGATCACGTTGGGTTTGCCGATTTCCTGCAGGCTGCGGTGCAGCTTGGCGGCGCGGCGGCGCACGTTCAATCCGCCGGGCAGCGTGCCTTCGTACTTGAGGCCGTTGTTGACGCATTCCTGCATGGCTTCCCAGAGCTTGTGCAGGCCGGCGCGGATCTCTTCCTCACTGCGCCAGACCTTCTCGTTGGCCATCATCAATTGCGACACGCTGAGGTCGTTTTGCTTGCACAGGCGCAGCAGTTCGGCAGCGCTATTGAAATCGTAAGGCAGCACCGTCTGGTCAGCATCCAGCACGCCGCTGGCGGCCTGGGCGGCATCGACCACGAAGCCGCCACCGACCGAGTAGTAGGTGTCGCGGTGCAGCTCGCCCTGCTCGCCTTCGGCAATCAGGGTCATCGCGTTGGGGTGGTACGGCAGGTTCTCGTCCAGCAGCAGCATGTCTCGGGCCCAGACGAATTCGATGGGCAGGCGGCTGTCCAGCTGCAAGGTGTTGGTTTCGCGCAAGTCGGCGATACGCGGTGCGATCTGGGTCGGGTCGATGGCGTCAGGCCATTCACCCATCAGGCCCATGATGGTGGCATTGTCGGTGCCATGCCCCACACCCGTGGCCGACAGCGAGCCATACAGGCGCACTTCGATCCGCTTCACACGTTCCAGCTCGCCGCGTTCGCGCAGGCCCTGGACGAACAGGGCGCCAGCACGCATGGGGCCGACGGTGTGGGAGCTGGAGGGCCCGACACCGATCTTGAACAGGTCGAACACGCTGATGGCCATTGTCGAATCACCTCTTGCTGGGCTTGTCTCTGCGCGCCATGCGCAGGGCGGGGCAGCTGCTAGGCTGAAGCAGCGGGCCGCCTTGAATGCACGCATCATCGGGCTTTTACCAACCCCCTCGCCGTCTGCAACCGACGTACTTTTGTCCAGCAGCGCCGCGCTGTTTTTTACCGGGGAGCTGCCCTCGCCACGCCGCTTTCCGGCGGCCTGGTGACGTAAAAATGCGGCTGAGGGGGTGGAAAAATCCATAAGCGACATCGCCCATACTGGATACGACCCGTTCCGTACTGGTTACGACCCCACCAGTAGGCGATTGCCCAGCGCTGGAGGATTATCGAAAGCGACTCGTAAAGCACGGCCACGCATCCTGCCCTCTGCAGGCCTGGTCGACCGGACCCTGAGAAAGCCCGGCGACCCACGCGAACCCGAAGACAAAATCACAGGAGTCCATCCATGAAAGGTTCACCCTCGCTGTTGCTGGTTGCGTTGCTGTCCGCGCCTTTGCTGGCCCAGGCCGCCGAACCCGAGCAATGCCAGACGGTACGGTTCTCGGATGTCGGCTGGACCGACATCACGGTAACCACCGCGACCACCAGCGTTGTGCTCGAAGCACTGGGTTACAAGACCCACACCACCATGATCTCGGTACCGGTGACCTACAAGTCGCTGGCCACCGGCAAGGACCTGGACGTGTTTCTCGGCAACTGGATGCCGACCATGGAGAACGACATCAAGCAGTACCGCGACGCCGGTACTGTAGAAACAGTGCGCGCCAACCTGGAAAACGCCAAGTACACCCTGGCCGTGCCCCAGGCGCTGTATGACAAGGGCCTGAAGGATTTCAGCGACATTCCCAAGTTCAAGAAAGAACTCGACAGCAAGATCTACGGCATCGAGCCCGGCAACGATGGCAACCGCACCATCCAGAGCATGATCGACAAGAACGCCTTCGGCCTGAAGGACGCCGGCTTCAAGATCGTCCAGTCCAGCGAGGCCGGCATGCTGTCGCAGGTCGACCGCGCACAGAAACGCGGCGATGCGCTGGTGTTCCTCGGCTGGGAACCGCACCCGATGAACACCCGCTTCAAGATGCAGTACCTGACCGGCGGGGACGAGTTCTTCGGCCCCGACTTCGGCAAGGCGACCGTATTGACCAACACCCGCAAGGGTTATGTGCAGGAATGCAGCAACGTTGGCCAGCTGTTGAAGAACCTGTCGTTCGAGCTCAAGGATGAAAGCACCATGATGGGCTATGTCCTGGACGACAAGATGAAACCCGAGGCGGCTGCCAAGAAGTGGCTCAAGGACAACCCTGGCAAACTGGATGCCTGGCTGGCCGGCGTAACCACCGTGGATGGCAAACCCGGCCTTGAGGCGGCCAAGGCCAAGCTGACGCAATAACGAAATACGCAATAGCGCTACCTCGGGGCAGGACCGTGCCTGCCCCGGGTTGAGTTCAATCTATGCAGGTGGAAGCTCGCTATCATGCTTATCGATCAGAAAATACCCCTGGGCCAGTACATCGCGTCGTTCGTCGAGTGGCTGACCCAGAACGGCGCGAATTACTTCGACGCCATCGCGCAAGGCCTGGAGTTCATGATCCATGGCGTAACCAGTGCCCTGACTTTCTTCAATCCGTTCGTGCTCATCGCTCTGTTCGCCGCCCTGGCGCATTTCATCCAGCGCAAGTGGGCGCTGACCGCATTCGTCGCCCTGTCGTTCCTGCTGATCCTCAACCTGGGTTACTGGCAGGAAACCATGGAAACCCTGGCGCAGGTCACCTTCGCCACGGTGGTTTGCGTGGCCATCGGCGTGCCACTGGGCATCGTCGCCGCGCACAAACCGATGTTCTATACCGCCATGCGCCCGGTACTCGACCTGATGCAGACGGTACCTACCTTCGTCTACCTGATCCCCACCCTGACCCTGTTCGGCCTGGGTGTGGTGCCGGGGCTGATCTCGACAGTGGTGTTTGCCATCGCCGCCCCGATCCGTCTGACCTATCTGGGCATCTGCGACGTCCCGCAGGAGCTGATGGATGCCGGCAAGGCCTTTGGCTGCTCACGGCGCCAGCTGCTCACCCGTATCGAACTGCCGCACGCGATGCCAAGCATCGCCGCCGGCGTTACCCAGTGCATCATGCTGTCGCTATCGATGGTGGTGATCGCCGCCCTGGTCGGCGCTGACGGCCTGGGCAAACCTGTGGTCAACGCACTGAACACCGCCGATATTTCCCTGGGCTTCGAAGCGGGCCTGGCAATCGTGCTGCTGGCGATCATGCTCGACCGTATCTGCAAGCAACCGGACCTGCCGGTAAGGGGTGAAGCATGAGCATCATTCGTTTCGAAGACGTCGACGTCATCTTCTCCAACAAGCCGCGCGAAGCGCTGGCACTGCTCGACCAAGGCCAGACCCGCGAGCAGATTCTCAAGCAGACCGGCCTGGTGGTGGGTGTCGAGAAGGCCAACCTGGATATCCAGAAGGGCGAGATCTGCGTGCTGATGGGCCTGTCCGGCTCGGGCAAGTCGAGTTTGCTGCGCTGCATCAACGGCCTCAACACCGTCAGCCGCGGCAAGCTGTTCGTCGAGCACGAAGGCAAGCACATCGATATTGCCCACTGCACCCCGGCCGAACTGAAGATGATGCGCACCAAGCGCATTGCCATGGTGTTCCAGAAATTCGCCCTGATGCCCTGGCTGACGGTGCGCGAGAACATCAGCTTTGGCCTGGAAATGCAGGGCCGCCCCGAGAAGGAACGGCGCAAGCTGGTAGACGAGAAGCTCGAACTGGTGGGCCTGACCCAGTGGCGCAACAAGAAGCCGGACGAACTGTCTGGCGGCATGCAGCAGCGCGTGGGCCTGGCCCGGGCGCTGGCGATGGATGCCGACATCCTGCTGATGGACGAACCGTTCTCGGCACTGGACCCGCTGATCCGCCAGGGCCTGCAGGACGAGTTGCTTGGCCTGCAGGCCAAGCTGAGCAAGACCATCGTGTTCGTCAGCCACGACCTGGACGAGGCGCTGAAACTGGGTAGCCGCATCGCCATCATGAAGGACGGGCGGATCATCCAGTACAGCAAGCCGGAAGAGATCGTGCTCAACCCGGCCGACGAGTATGTGCGTACCTTTGTCGCCCATACCAACCCACTGAACGTGCTGTGCGGGCGCAGCCTGATGCGCAGCCTGGACAACTGCAAGCGGGTGAACGGTTCGGTGTGCCTGGACCCCGGCATCGACTCGTGGCTGGACCTTGGCGAAGGCGGCTCGATCAAGCGCGCACGCCAGGGGCAGAACGGGCTTGACCTGCAAAACTGGGCACCAGGGCAGGATGTGGAGCTGCTGGGCCGCCGCCCAACGTTGGTAAATGCCGATATCGGAATGCGCGAGGCGCTGCAGATTCGTTATCAGACCGGCAACAAGCTGGTGTTGCAGGATAACGACAAGGTGGTGGGGATACTTGGGGATACCGAGCTTTATCACGCATGTTTCGGAAGGAATCACGGCTGAGGCCGTTGGGGCCGCTTTGCGGCCCTTTCGCGACACAAGGCCGCTCCTACAGGGGAACGCATATCCCTGTAGGAGCGGCCTTGTGTCGCGAAAGGAGGGCAAAGCCCTCCCAACAATGGGTCAGCGAACGACGATCCCGCGCGAAGCCATGTAGGCCTTGGCTTCCGGCACCGTGTACTCACCAAAGTGGAAGATACTGGCAGCCAGCACCGCACTGGCATGCCCTTCCAGAATGCCGTCAGCCAAGTGCTGCAGGTTACCCACACCGCCCGAGGCAATCACCGGAATACCCAGCGCATCACTGATCGCACGGGTAACACCCAGGTCGAAGCCGTTCTTCATGCCGTCCTGATCCATGCTGGTCAGCAGGATCTCGCCAGCACCCAGGCCTTCCATCTTCTTCGCCCATTCAACGGCATCCAGCCCGGTCGGCTTACGCCCGCCGTGGGTGAAGATTTCCCAGCGTGGTTCTTCGCCCGGCCCGGACACCTTCTTGGCATCAATGGCGACGACGATGCACTGCGAACCGAAACGGTCCGCGGCCTCGCCGACAAACTCTGGGTTGAACACCGCGGCCGTGTTGATCGAGACCTTGTCGGCACCGGCATTGAGCAGGTTGCGGATATCCTGCACGGTGCGCACGCCACCGCCCACGGTCAGCGGGATGAACACCTGGCTGGCCATGCGCTCGACGGTATGCAGGGTAGTGTCGCGGCCGTCGACGCTGGCAGTGATGTCGAGGAAGGTGATTTCGTCGGCACCTTGCTCGTCGTAGCGACGGGCGATTTCCACCGGGTCGCCGGCATCACGGATGTTCTCGAACTTGACGCCCTTGACCACCCGGCCGTTGTCCACGTCCAGGCAAGGGATGATGCGCTTGGCCAGTGCCATGGTTCAGTCCTCAGCCTTGGTAGTTGTCGCAGAAGGCCTGGGCCTCGGCGACATCGAGGGTGCCTTCGTAGATGGCACGGCCGGTGATGGCGCCGATGATGCCCGGGGCCTTGGCGTCCAGCAGGGCCTTGATGTCGCCCAGGTTGTGGATGCCGCCCGAGGCGATCACCGGGATCGAGGTAGCTTCTGCCAGCGCCTTGGTGAACGGCACGTTGCAGCCCTGCATCATGCCGTCCTTGGCGATGTCGGTGTAGACGATCGCCGAGACGCCATCGGCCTCGAAACGCTTGGCCAGGTCGATGACCTGCACAGAGCTTACTTCCGCCCAGCCGTCGGTGGCGACGAAGCCGTCCTTGGCGTCCAGGCCAACGATGACCTTGCCCGGGAAGGCCTTGCACGCTTCGGCAACGAACTCTGGCTGCTTGACCGCCTTGGTGCCGATGATCACGTAGCTGACGCCAGCCTTGACGTAGTGCTCGATGGTTTCCAGCGAGCGGATGCCACCGCCGATCTGGATCGGCAGGGTCGGGTAGCGCTTGGCAATGGCGGTGACCACTTCACCGTTTACCGGCTGGCCTTCGAAGGCGCCGTTGAGGTCGACCAGGTGCAGGCGGCGGCAGCCACCCTCGACCCACTTGGCGGCCATGCTCACCGGGTCGTCGGAAAATACCGTGGAGTCTTCCATGCGGCCCTGGCGCAGGCGCACGCAGGCACCGTCCTTCAGATCGATAGCGGGGATAATCAGCATCTTGGGAACCTGTCTGTTCTTGGGGTTTCAGGGCTTCTCGAGCGCCCACAGATCGCTTTCGATGCTCTCGAACCGCTCCTTGAGGTGCAGCTGAACATCGGCAATCGCCCTGTTGTAGTAAAGGGGTGCAATTTCTTTGCTGAACAGTTCGAGGACTTCGGCCACTTCGAACGACCCCAGCTCCAGCTCGAAACGGTCTTCGAGGAAGCGCTTGAGCGTGTGCAGCGCTTCGCGCTCCTGCTCGGGGGCCAGGGTGATGGCCGGGGCCTTGGTCTTCGACCTGCTCATTTACCAGCGCCCGTCCCAGGCGACGAAGTTCTGCAGCAGCTGCAGGCCATGGGTATGGCTCTTCTCCGGGTGGAACTGCACGGCAAAGCGCGAGCCATCGGCCAGTGCAGCGGCGAAATCGACACCGTAATGGCCGCGACCGACTACCTGGGCCGGTTTGCCGGCATTGATGTAATAGCTGTGCACGAAGTAGAACCGCGCACGGTCGGGGATGTCGTGCCACAGCGGGTGGTCGTTGGTCTGGCCGACTTCGTTCCAGCCCATGTGCGGCACCTTCAGGTGCTCGCCGTCTTCCTGCAGGTCTTTGCCGAAGAAGCGAACCTGGCCGGGGAACAGGCCGATACAGTCGACACCGTCGTTTTCTTCGCTGTGGTCGAGCAGTGCCTGCATACCCACGCAGATGCCGAGGAACGGGCGGTCCTGGCTGACTTCACGCACCAGGCTGTCGAAGCCCAGGCGGCGGATTTCTGCCATGCAGTCGCGAATCGCGCCCACGCCCGGGAATACCACGCGGTCGGCTTCGCGGATGACCGTGGCATCACTGGTGACCAGTACCTTGCCAGCACCTACATGCTCGAGCGCCTTGGCCACCGAGTGCAAGTTGCCCATGCCATAGTCGATTACGGCTACCGTCTGCATTTACAGGCACCCTTTGGTGGAAGGCATCTGCCCGGCCATGCGCTCGTCGAGGGTAATGGCCATGCGCAGGGCGCGGCCGAAAGCCTTGAACACGGTCTCGATCTGGTGGTGGGTGTTGTGGCCACGCAGGTTGTCGATGTGCAGGGTGACCAGGGCGTGGTTGACGAAGCCCTGGAAGAACTCCTGGAACAGGTCGACATCGAAGCCACCGACGCTGGCGCGGGTGTACGGCACATGCATCTGCAGGCCCGGGCGACCGGAGAAGTCGATGACCACGCGCGACAGCGCTTCGTCCAGCGGCACATAGGCGTGGCCGTAGCGGAAGATGCCCTTCTTGTCACCGATGGCCTGGGCAAATGCCATGCCCAAGGTGATGCCGACGTCTTCGACGGTATGGTGATCGTCGATATGCGTGTCACCCTTGCACTCGATATCCAGATCGATCAGCCCATGGCGGGCAATCTGGTCCAGCATGTGTTCAAGGAAAGGCACACCGATATCGAATCGGGCCTTGCCACTGCCATCGAGGTTGATCGAGCACTTGACCTGGGTTTCCAGGGTATTGCGCTCGACGGAAGCCTTACGTTCGACCATCACCAGCTCCGCAAAATCATTAGGCGAAAAGGGCTTCATTATAGGCCTAGAACGCGCCGGCTTGAAACGCGGATGACATATGGCAAAACGAGGAATTACGCAGGCTGGATACCGTTACAGGTCTATACAACCGCATGGCTTGGGGCTGCTTTGCAGCCCATCGCCGGCAAGCCAGCTCCCACAGGGGCCTCACAATCTTCCAGGCCTGTGGCATACCTGTGGGAGCTGGCTTGCCGGAAGTCCATCCCCGGCGTGTTCCTCACCCTCTTCCGTTCTTGCGCCGTCTTTGTGGGAGCTGGCTTGCCGGCGATAGGGCCAGTACAGCCAGCAAAGTCAGCCGGTTTTACCACTGATCAATGGAACAGCACAGCCGTCTTCTGCAGGGTAATCCAAACGCCCCAGGCCAACGGCACGACCACCACAGCCCAGGCCAGCAGCACCAGCGGCAGGCTGCCCGGCGCCGCTTTCCACTCCAGCGAGCGCGCCCCATCGGCGCCCTTGTCATGGCTCAAAGCCCGCTCGGCAGCCAGTTCGGCATCGCTCATGAAGTGCTTGTCGGCCACCGGTCGTACCAGCATGTTGCAGACAAAGCCCAGCACCAGCAGGCCGGCGAGGATGTACAGGGTCATGTCATAAGCAGCCGCACGCTCCACCCCGGCCGCCAATTGGTACTCGCGCAGGTAGGTGATAAGCACCGGCCCCAGCACCCCCGCCGCCGCCCAGGCAGTCAGCAGGCGGCCATGAATTGCGCCGACCATCTGCGTGCCGAAGAGGTCGGCCAGGTAGGCCGGTACCGTGGCAAAACCACCACCGTACATCGACAGGATTATGCAGAACGCCGCCACGAACAGCGCCACGTTACCTAGGTGCCCCATGTTCGGTACCAGGCTGTACAAGCCCACGCCCAAGGCAAAGAAGGCGAAATAGGTGTTCTTGCGGCCAATGTAGTCCGAGAACGACGCCCAGAAGAACCGCCCGCCGATGTTGAACAGGCTCAGCAGGCCAGTGAAGCCGGCGGCGATCGCGGCAATCTGCGCCAACTGGGCGCTGTTCAGCTCGCTGAAGCTCAGCCCGTTGCCCAGCAGCTTGCCGGCGAACACTTCCTGCAGCAACGGCGAAGCCATGCCGAGGATGCCGATACCCGCCGACACGTTCAGGCACAGCACCAGCCAGATCAGCGCGAACTGCGGGGTCTTCCAGGCCACGCTGACGTGAACGTGGCGGTCGGTGACCATGGTGTTGCCAGCTTTCTTCACTGGGGCGCTCCAGCCTTCGGGCTTCCAGCCGGTTGGCGGTACGCGATACGCCAGGGCACCGGCGGTCATGAACACGAAGTAGATCGCCGCCATGACGACGAAGCTCTGCCACACGCCCACTTCCTGCGCATTGCCGAAATGGCCCATCAGCGCGGTGGCCAGTGGTGCACCGACCATGGCCCCGCCACCGAAGCCCATGATCGCCATGCCGGTGGCCATGCCGCGCTTGTCCGGGAACCACTTGATCAAGGTCGACACCGGCGAGATGTAGCCCAGGCCCAGGCCGATACCCCCGATTACGCCGGAACCCAGCCACATCAGCCACAGCTGATGGGTTTTCACGCCAATCGCCGAAATCAGCATGCCACCGCACCAGCACAGCGCCGACACCAGGCCGGCCTTGCGCGGGCCGGCGTGTTCCAGCCAACCACCCAGCACGGCCGCCGAGCAACCGAGGAAGACGAAGAACAGGGTGTAGATCCAGCTCAGCATGGAAATCGGCCAATCGCATTCGGCGCTGAACATACGGGCCATGAAGCCCATGTCCGCCGCGCAGGCGACCGGGGCGGTGATGCCTAGGGCTTGCGACAGCGGCAGCCAGAACACCGAGAAGCCATAGGCCATGCCGATGCACAGGTGGATGGCAAGGGCGGCCGGTGGGACCAGCCAGCGGTTGAAGCCCGGACGGGCGATGATGCGCTCCTTCGACAGGAAGCCCGGCGCACTGGCCAAGGTCCCCGCCGCGACGGTACTGCTCATGGATCAGATCCTTCTTATAGGGAGGGTGCAGGCAAAGCGGCGCAAGGGTAGCAGTATCAAGTAGCGTGAAAGCAATCTGATATCGTTAATTTTTGCTCGGCTGAAACGGTCATGTTGCCTATACCGGCCCTATCGCCGGCAAGCCAGCTCCCACAAGTGCCCCACCGACCTCGGGGACAGCGGGATCCCTGTGGGAGCTGGCTTGCCGACGATAGGGCCAGTACAGGCCACACATTCGGAACTGACAAAATCATGGCTGTCGAAAGCCGTACCATCTGCTGTACGCGTAGGAAATGCCCCGTATCTCTAGTCGAATACGCAGGGGTAACCACTGCGGCGCTATACTCTGGCGCTTGAATTTCAAAAACGGACTACAAGGACTCGCCCATGAAAGCGTTCGGCAAAATCCTGGGACTTGGGCTTCTCGGGTTGCTGCTGATCATCGTGGCGCTGGGCTTCGCCCTGACCCACCTCTTCGATCCCAACGACTACAAAGACGAGATTCGCCAGCTGGCACGTGACAAGGCTCACGTCGAGCTGACCCTCAACGGTGACATTGGCTGGAGTCTGTTCCCGTGGCTGGGCCTGGAGTTGCACGATGCGAGCATCGCCACCTTGAACAAACCCAAGGAGCCCTTCGCCGACCTGCAGATGCTCGGGCTTTCTGTACGTGTGCTGCCACTGCTGCGCCGCGAAGTGCAGATGAGCGACGTGCGCGTCGAGGGCCTGAACCTGACCCTGGCCCGTGACGAACAGGGCCATGGCAACTGGGAAGACATCGGCAAGCCGCTGCCCACGCAGAACGGCGCCAGTGCCGATGGGCAGGCCAGTGCTCCAGCCCAGGCACCGGCCGAACAGGCGTCGGCACCAGTCGCCAGCAATGAACGCGCCGTCAAGCTGGACATCGACAGCCTGACCGTGAACAACGCCCGCGTGCAATACACCGATGCCAAGACCGGGCAGAGCTACAGCGCCGAAAGCATCCAGCTGAGCACCGGCCCAGTCCACGAAGGGGCGAACATTCCACTCAAGGCCAGCGCCTTCCTCAGCGCCAGCCAGCCGAACATCAAGGCCCGCACCGAACTGGCCGGCGAGCTGCGCTTCGACCGCAAGCTCAAGCGCTACAACTTCGAAGACATGCGCCTGTCGGGCGAAACCTCGGGTGAGCCCACCGGCGGCAAGACCGTGACCTTCGCCGCCCAAGGCCAATTGCTGGTCGACCTGGCCGCCAATGTCGCCTCGTGGAACGGCCTGAAAGTCTCGGCCAACCAGCTGCGCGCCCTGGGCGAGCTGAACCTGCGAGACCTGGACAAGGCACCGCAGCTGAGCGGCGGCCTGTCCATCGCCCAGTTCGACCTGCGCACCTTCCTCGACAGCATCGGCCGCCCGCTGCCGGCCACCAACGACCCGGCGGCCTTCGCCAAGCTGGAAATGGTCACCCGCCTGCAGGGCACGCCGAACAGCCTGGCCCTGGAAGACCTGGCGGTGAAGCTGGACGACAGCACCTTCACTGGCCGCGTGGCCGTCGAAGACTTCGCCAAACAGGCCCTGCGCCTGCAGCTCAAGGGCGACACCTTCAACGCCGACCGCTACCTGCCGGCCAAGAGTGAAGAGGCCAAGGGCGCCACCGCCGCGCGTCAGGCCGAGGTCAAGCAACAGGAAGCCACCGCGGTCGCCGGCCCTGGCACCACGCCACTCCCCAACGCCCCGACCCAGGTCGCCTGGAGCGACGACAAGCTGCTGCCGGTCGACCGCCTGCGCGCCCTCGACCTGCAAGCCGACCTGGCCTTCGGTTCGCTGACCCTGGACAAACTGCCGATCGAAGACGCCCAGCTCAAGGCGATCGGCCAGGGCGGCCTGCTGACCCTGCAAACCCTGCGCGGTGAACTGTACAACGGC
The DNA here is from genome assembly GCF_046557535.1 of Pseudomonas sp. S1(2024). Taxonomy (NCBI): domain Bacteria; kingdom Pseudomonadati; phylum Pseudomonadota; class Gammaproteobacteria; order Pseudomonadales; family Pseudomonadaceae; genus Pseudomonas; species Pseudomonas sp. S1(2024). The sequence goes on along the minus strand of NZ_JBKGFP010000070.1, from coordinate 70,289 downwards.
ACCTTCGAGGCCAAGGGCACAGTCGATGTGCGCCCTGCCGTGCCGCAACTGGGCGTCAACACCAGCATCCAACGGGTGCCGGTGGAACACTTCATCAAGACCGAGGGCAAGGAACAGACGCCACCGGTCAAAGGCCTGCTGACCCTGACCAGCGACCTGACCGCCACCGGCAACAGCCAGAAGGCCCTGGTCGATACCCTCAACGGCAACGCCAACTTCGTCATCAACGATGGCGTGCTGGTCAATGCCAACCTGGAACAGCAGCTGTGCAAGGCCATCGCCACGCTGAACCGCAAATCGCTCACCGGCGAGCCTCGCGGCAAGGACACCCCGTTCCAGGAACTGCGTGGCAGCCTGGTAGTACGCAATGGCGTTGCCAACAACCCGGACCTCAAGGCGCGCATTCCGGGCCTGACCGTCAATGGCCATGGTGACCTCGACCTGCGCGTACTGGGCATGGACTACAACGTTGGCGTGGTCGTCGAAGGCGACCAGCGCGCCATGCCGGACCCGGCCTGCCAGGTCAACGAGCGCTATGTGGGTGTCGAAATACCGCTGCGTTGCCGCGGCCCGCTGGAGCTGGGCGCCAAAGCCTGCCGCCTGGACCAGGACGGCCTGGGCAAGGTTGCCGCCAAGGTGGCCGGCAACCGTCTGCAAGACAAGATCGATGAAAAACTCGGAGACAAAGTGAGCCCGGAATTGAAAGACGCGCTCAAGGGGCTGTTCAAGCGATGAGCCCCGAGCAGTTCTCCAGCGCAGTGCTGGATTGGTATGACGAACACGGTCGGCACGACCTGCCCTGGCAACAGGGCATCAACCCGTACCGGGTGTGGGTGTCGGAAATCATGTTGCAGCAGACCCAGGTCAGCACCGTGCTCAACTACTTCGACCGCTTCATGCAGGCCCTGCCGACCGTGCAGGCCCTGGCCGAGGCGCCGGAGGACGAGGTACTGCACCTGTGGACAGGCCTGGGTTACTACACCCGGGCACGCAACCTGCAAAAGGCCGCGAAGATCGTGGTCGAACAGCATGGCGGCGAATTCCCGCGCAGTGTCGAGCAGCTCACCGAACTGCCCGGCATCGGCCGCTCCACCGCCGGCGCCATCGCCAGTATCAGCATGGGCATCCGCGCACCGATCCTCGACGGCAACGTCAAGCGCGTGCTCGCCCGCTACACCGCCCAGGCCGGCTACCCCGGCGAGCCCAAGGTGGCCAACCAGCTGTGGGCCACGGCCGAACGCTTTACCCCACAGCAGCGCGCCAACCACTACACCCAGGCGATGATGGACATGGGTGCCACGCTGTGCACCCGCAGCAAGCCCAGCTGCCTGATCTGCCCGCTGCAGCGCGGCTGCGAAGCGCACCTGCACGGTGAAGAAACCCGCTACCCCGAGCCCAAGCCGCGCAAGGCACTGCCGCAACGCCGCACGCTGATGCCGCTGCTGGCCAACCACGAAGGCGCCATCCTGCTTTACCGTCGCCCGTCCAGCGGCCTGTGGGGTGGTTTGTGGAGCCTGCCGGAACTGGACGACATTGCCCAGCTCGACGACTTGGCCTACCAGCACGGCCTGCGCCTGGCTGACAGCCGCGCCATGGACGGCCTGACCCATACCTTCAGCCACTTCCAGCTGGCGATCGAGCCCTGGCTGGTGCGCGTCGACCCGGTCGGCCAGCACGTGGCCGAGGCCGACTGGCTCTGGTATAACCTCGCCACCCCGCCGCGCCTGGGCCTCGCCGCCCCGGTGAAAAAGCTGCTCAAACGCGCGGCCGACGAACTGATTGCAGGAGACGCCCGATGACCCGCACCGTGATGTGCCGCAAGTACAAAGAAGAACTGCCAGGCCTGGAGCGCCCGCCCTACCCCGGCGCCAAGGGCCAGGACATCTTCGAACACATCTCGCAGAAAGCCTGGGCCGACTGGCAGAAGCACCAGACCATGCTGATCAACGAAAAGCGCCTGAACATGATGAACGCCGAGGACCGCAAATTCCTCCAGGGCGAGATGGACAAGTTTTTCGCCGGCGAAGAATACGCCCAGGCGGAAGGCTACGTTCCACCCTCGGAATGACCCCACGGAACGTAAGCGACGGAATTAATTTAAAATTTTTTCAAAAAGTCGTTGACGAGCGGTCTGAAAGTCTATTTAATTCACCTCGTCGCCCAGATAGCTCAGTCGGTAGAGCAGAGGATTGAAAATCCTCGTGTCGGCGGTTCGACTCCGTCTCTGGGCACCACCTTCAAGCTTCTGGTGGTTGCAAAGTTACCCGAAGCGACAACAAGAAACCCGCCTAGTGCGGGTTTTTTGTTGTCTGTGAATTTTCATAATCCAACAGCTTCAATCCTCAAATCCCCTCATGTCTCATTGATAGACATCAAATAGCTATCACTCGCTCACCTTCACAATCGAAGACGGACATCCGACTCGACCCGCAAGGACCTCCATGAGCGAAGAATCCCCCCTCCTGCTCCCCGCCCCCAGCGAGCCCGCCATCACCCCAGCCCGCACGCGCCGCCCACGCCAGCGCAAGCCGGAGCCGACGATCACCAGCATCAGCCAGCAACCTGCTGCACTGGAAGTCGCCACCGCCCCCAAGGGCAGCAACGAAGACAGCACCTCGGCCCGCTTGCCCACCAGCTACCCGTACCGCACCCGCATGCGTCGCCAGGACTACGAGAAGGCCAAGCATGCGCTGCAGATCGAGTTGCTGAAGGTACAGAGCTGGGTGAAGGAAACCGGCCAGCGCGTGGTGATCCTGTTCGAAGGGCGCGATGCCGCAGGCAAGGGCGGCACCATCAAGCGGTTCATGGAGCACCTCAACCCACGCGGCGCGCGCATCGTGGCCCTGGAGAAGCCTTCCGAGCAGGAAAAAGGCCAGTGGTACTTCCAGCGCTACATCCAACATCTGCCCACGGCAGGTGAAATGGTGTTCTTCGACCGCTCCTGGTACAACCGCGCCGGTGTCGAGAAGGTGATGGATTTCTGCTCGCCACTGCAGTACCTGGAGTTCATGCGCCAGGCGCCGGAGTTGGAGCGCATGCTGTGCAACAGCGGCATCCTGTTGTTCAAGTTCTGGTTCTCGGTGAACCGCGAAGAGCAGCTGCGCCGCTTCATCTCGCGCCGGGACGACCCGCTCAAACACTGGAAGCTGTCCCCCATCGACATCAAGTCGCTGGACAAGTGGGAGGACTACACCGCAGCCAAGGAGGCGATGTTCTTCCATACCGACACGGCCGATGCACCTTGGACGGTGATCAAGTCCGATGACAAGAAGCGTGCGCGGATCAATTGCATCCGGCACTTCCTGCATTCGCTGGACTACCCGGGCAAGGACCGCAGCGTGGCGCATGCGCCGGATGCGCTACTGGTCGGGCGAGCGTCCCGCGGCTTCGAGGAAGATGAGGCAGAGCCGCAGGCCAGTTGAATCGGCGTGCCTGCTGCGCTTCAATACGCGCAAATTCCGCCCCACCAAGGATTCACCATGGCCACCCCAACCAAGCAACAGAAACGCGCCAAGCGCGCCGCCAGCAAGGCCAAGCAGAACCGCATGGTACGCAGCGGCCAGGCGGTCAAGGCCAGTGCCGGTGACAGCGCCAGCATCGAGCAGGTGTACAACAAGGCCATGGAGTCGGGCAGCTACGACCCGCTGTTCAAGAAGATGAAGGAAGCCCAGGAAGGCGGCCTGGTACCGATGATTTCGGTGTTCCTGGTAGACCCGCTGCTGGCCCTTGTGCTCAAGGGACACAAGGAAGAACACGCCACCGATTACATCGTGCTGGTGTTCAATGCCTACCGCAAATGGCTGGATGGGGCCGACGAAGAAGCCACCATGGCCTGGCTGGAGAGCGATGAGTTCCAGGCCGCCTACGTGGCGGCTTCGGAGCTGGTTGCCAAGCAGCAACAGCAGCAGAAGCAATTTGGCTGACAGGGCTGTGTAGCCTGCCCGGGCCCTATCGCCGGCAAGCCGGCTCCCACAGGTACACCCCAGGCTTAAAGGCAATGCCGTCCCTGTGGGAGCGGGCAAGCCCGCGAAAGAGCCGGAACAGGCAACAAAAAAGGCCGCGCCCTTCACAGGACGCGGCCTTTTCATTTCAGCCAGCGCGGATCAGTTATCCAGCGCCACCCTCCCGGCAGCTTCACGCTTGCGGTGCACCAGCAAGCCAGCCGCCACCACACCGATGCTCAGCAGTGCGGTCGCGATGATTTCGGCACGGTGGTCCTCACGCAGCGCCATTACCACCAGAATGGCAATGATGAAGGCAATGGTCGCCCAGGTCAGGCCCGGGAACAGCCACATCTTGAAGGTGATCTTCTCGCCGCGGGCCTCACGCTGGGCGCGCATGCGCAGCTGCGACACGGCAATCACCAGGTACACCAGCAGCGCAATGGCACCAGAGCTGGCCAGCAGGAACTCGAACACCTGGGCCGGGGCCACGAAGTTGGCGAACACACAGAGGAACGCCGCTGCAGTGGACAGCAGAACCGCCACATGCGGGGTAGCCGACTTGGTGGTGCGCTGGGCAATGGCCGGGGCGTCACCACGCTTGCTCAGCGAGAACAGCATGCGCGACGAGGTGTACAGCGCCGAGTTCAGGCAGCTGGTCACGGCGATCAGCACGACGATGTCGACGATCAGCTTGGCATTCGGCACGCCGATGCGGCTCAGCACAGTCTGGTAGGAACCGGTCTCGGCCAGGGCCGGGTCGTTCCACGGTACCAGGGCTACGACCAGGAAGATCGACACCAGGTAGAACAGGCAGATACGCCAGATCACCGAGTTGGTGGCGCGGCTGATCTGCTTGCCCGGGTCCTTCGACTCGGCAGCGGCGATGGTAACGATTTCGGTACCCATGAACGAGAACATGGTGGTCAGCATGGCTGCCAGCACCGCGCCCAGGCCGTTAGGCATGAAGCCCTGGGTGTCGAACAGGTGGCTGGCACCGCTTACCTGGCTGCTCGGCACAAAGCCGAACAAGGCAGCACAACCCACAGAGATGAAGCCGATGATCGCCAGCACCTTCAGCAGAGCGAACCAGAACTCGAACTCGCCGTAGTTCTTCACGCTGCACAGGTTGGTCAGGGTCAGCGCCAAGGTGATGACCAGGGAGAACGCCCACAGGTCGACCGCAGGGAACCAGGCATGCAGGATGGCTGCGGCGGCGTTGGCCTCCAGCGGAATTACCAGTACCCAGAACCACCAGTACAGCCAGCCAATGGTGAAACCGGCCCAGCGTCCGATGGCGCGGTCGGCATAGGTAGAGAACGAACCGGTGTCAGGCGAGGCGACCGCCATTTCACCCAACATGCGCATGACCAGCACGACCAGCGTGCCGGCGGCAGCGTAAGCCAGCAGCACGGCTGGGCCGGCAGCAGCGATGGCGTGGCCGGAGCCAACGAAAAGGCCGGCACCGATGACGCCAGCGATGGACAGCATGGTCACATGCCGTTGTTTGAGCCCCTGAGCGAGGTCATTGGAATTGTTACCGCTCATTGAAACTACCTTTGTAAGGAGTGGACCACTCCGACTGCGGTTACGGAGCGCGCCTGGGGTTGACCTGGGCGTCGCTGCAATCGGCGGTTTCCTACTGGCAATAAGCGCGCCATGTGCTGAATACATTCGTCAGAAAAGTCGGTAGCCCTTTTAGCATGCGGTTTGGAGGGCTTTCGGCCAACGGCTGACCGAAAGGCCACCAAATCATCGGATTACTGAAATACCCACTTACAAACGCACCAAAGGTGCTCCCAGGTAACACCTTGTGCACCGCTGCAATGCAAAAAGTGCAACCTAGAGGTACAACCCAAAGACCTGGCCGCCCCCATTCACGGGCATGCCCGCCCCCACAGGTCAGGTGCAACCATTTGAGCCTTTTAAAGAACCTGTGGGAGCGGGCGGGCCCGCGAAAGGTCTAAAACCGCTTCCATGAGCGGGCCAAAGCTGGCACCATCGCGCCTTTTTTCATCAAGGCTCTGGTGCTGGGCGACACCTTCGCGGACATCCGCGCGACGTTGCGCTGCAACGATGCGACAAACTGCCCCACCAGCGCCCCAAGTCCCCAGCGACCCTGTTGGCCGTGATAATGCCGCTATGCTAGCGTGGCGCACGCCAGGAAGGCCGCCAACAGCTGGGAACGCACCCGTACACATGAGGACCGCACATGGCTCAGGCCACGCCCGCGCTGGAAATCCGCAATCTGCACAAACGCTATGGCGAGCAGGAAATTCTCAAGGGCATTTCGCTGACCGCACGCGACGGTGACGTGATCTCCATCCTGGGGTCGTCCGGCTCCGGCAAATCCACCCTGCTGCGCTGCATCAACCTGCTCGAAAACCCGCACCAGGGCGAAATCCTGGTTGCCGGTGAAGCCCTCAAGCTCAAGGCCGCCAAGAACGGCGACCTGGTCGCCGCCGACAACCGCCAGATCAACCGCCTGCGCAGCGAGATCGGCTTCGTCTTCCAGAACTTCAACCTGTGGCCGCACATGTCGATCCTCGACAACATCATCGAGGCGCCACGCCGCGTGCTTGGCCAGAGCAAGGCCGAGGCCATCGAAGCCGCCGAAGCCCTGTTGAACAAGGTGGGCATCTACGACAAGCGTCACAGCTACCCCGCCCAGCTTTCCGGTGGCCAGCAGCAGCGCGCCGCCATTGCCCGTACCCTGGCCATGAAGCCCAAGGTCATCCTGTTCGACGAGCCAACTTCGGCGCTCGATCCGGAAATGGTCCAGGAAGTGCTAAACGTTATCCGCGCATTGGCCGAAGAAGGCCGTACCATGCTGCTGGTGACGCACGAGATGAGCTTTGCCCGCCATGTGTCCAGTGAAGTCGTCTTCCTGCACCAGGGCCTGGTCGAAGAGCAGGGATCGCCGCAGCAGGTCTTCGAGAACCCGACCTCGGCGCGTTGCAAGCAATTCATGTCCAGCCACCGCTAACGGAGCAATACATGCACACTTACAAGAAGTTCCTCCTGGCAGCTGCTGCCACGCTGGTGATGTCGGCCAACGCCCTGGCCGCAGAAAAACTGCGCATGGGTATCGAAGCCGCCTACCCACCGTTCAACAACAAGGATGCCAGCGGTAACGTGGTCGGCTTCGACAAAGACATCGGCGACGCCCTGTGCGCCAAGATGAAAGTCGAGTGCTCGGTCGTCACCTCCGACTGGGACGGCATCATCCCGGCCTTGAACGCCAAGAAGTTCGACTTCCTGGTGTCGTCGCTGTCGATCACCGACGAGCGCAAGCAGGCCGTGGACTTCACCGAGCCGTACTACTCCAACAAGCTGCAGTTCATCGCGCCGAAAAACGTCGACTTCAAGACTGACAAGGCCTCGCTCAAGGGCAAGGTGATCGGTACCCAGCGCGCCACCCTGGCTGGCACCTGGCTGGAAGACAACTACGGTAACGACGTAGAGATCAAACTGTACGACACCCAGGAAAACGCCTACCTCGACCTGGTTTCCGGCCGCATCGACGGCATCCTGGCCGACAAGTACGTGCAGTACGAGTGGCTGAAGAGCAAAGACGGCTCGAACTTCGAGTTCAAGGGTGAGCCAGTGATGGACAGCGACAAGATCGGCATTGCCGTGCGCAAGGGTGACACCAAGCTGCGCGACGACCTGAACAAGGCCCTGGCAGAAATCAAGGCCGACGGCACGTACAAGAAGATCAACGACAAGTACTTCCCGTTCAGCATCGAATGATCCGCCCCGACAGGCGCGCCCTTGCGGCGCGCCAGTCCCTAGAATGACCTGCCCATGAATATCGACCTGCACGGATTCGGTCCGGCCATGATGGCCGGCACCCTGATGACCGTAAAACTGGCGCTTTGCGCCTTGCTGCTGGGCCTGGTCCTGGGCCTGCTCGGCGCCCTGGCCAAGACTTCCTCGATCAAGCCGCTGCAATGGCTTGGTGGCTTCTATTCGACCCTGGTTCGCGGCGTGCCCGAACTGCTGTGGGTACTGCTTATCTATTTCGGCACCGTCGGCTTGATGAACGCCCTCGGTGAAGCCCTGAACATGCCGGGTCTGGAGCTCAGCGCCTTCGCTGCGGGCGTGATCGCCCTGGGCCTGTGCTTCGGCGCCTACGCCACCGAAGTGTTCCGTGGCGCCATCCTGGCGATCCCCAAGGGCCACCGTGAAGCCGGCCTGGCGCTTGGCCTGTCCAAAGGCCGCATCCTGTCGCGGATCATCCTGCCGCAGATGTGGCGCATCGCCCTGCCCGGCCTTGGCAACCTGTTCATGATCCTGATGAAGGACACCGCCCTGGTGTCGGTGATCGGCCTGGAAGAAATCATGCGCCACGCACAAATCGGCGTGACCGTGACCAAAGAGCCGTTCACCTTCTACATGGTCGCGGCCTGCATCTACCTGAGCCTGACCATCATTGCCATGACCGGCATGCACTTCATGGAAAAACGCGCCGCTCGCGGCTTTGCGAGGGCTGAATAATGAATTGGGAAGTCATCATCAAATGGCTGCCACGCCTGGCCCAGGGTGCGACCCTGACCCTGGAGCTGGTAGCCATTGCAGTGGTTGCCGGATTGATCCTGGCCATCCCGCTGGGCATCGCCCGCTCCTCGCGCCACTGGTATGTGCGCGCGGTGCCGTTCAGCTACATCTTCTTCTTCCGTGGCACGCCGCTGCTGGTGCAGCTGTTCCTGGTCTACTACGGCCTGGCGCAGTTCGACGCGGTGCGTTCGAGTTCGCTGTGGCCGTACCTGCGCGACCCGTTCTGGTGCACCGTGCTGACCATGACCCTGCACACGGCTGCCTACATCGCCGAGATCCTGCGCGGCGCGCTGCAGTCGATCCCCAAGGGTGAGATCGAGGCGGCGCGGGCGCTGGGCATGTCGCGAGGCAAGACGCTGTTCTACATCATGCTGCCACGCGCCGCGCGCATCGGCCTGCCGGCGTACAGCAACGAAGTGATCCTGATGCTCAAGGCCAGCGCCCTGGCCAGTACCGTGACCCTGCTGGAACTGACCGGCATGGCCCGTACCATCATCGCCCGCACCTACCTGCCGGTAGAGATCTTCTTTGCCGCCGGGGTGTTTTACCTGGTGATCTCGTTCGTGCTGGTGCAGGGCTTCAAGCTGCTGGAGCGCTGGTTGCGCGTGGATGCGTGCCAGGGCCGCTGAGACCTCACTGACTGCTTCGCGGGCGTGCCCGCGAAGAGGCCCTCGAATCCACCACACATCCTTGCCATGCCCAACCACCTCCACAGCCCCCACCTAAGCACCCGCTTCCAGGCCCTCGACCAGTTCCTGATCGAGCACCAGCAGCTGTGGAAACCCCGCCCCTTCACCAGCCTGCAGCTGGCCTGGGAAACCGCCCACCCCGAGCTTGCCACCCACCTGCGCCAATGCTCCCTGGCAGACGCCGAAACCGACACCACCGCTGCCCCGTTGCCCGCCCCGTTCCCGCAACTGGCCCAGCAAGCCCGACAGCTTTCGGCACTCGGCAACCTCCCGGAAACCGACCTGCCCCCCGCTGCGCATCGCCTCGACGTAGCCGTCCCCGGCCGCAAATGGCAGCAGATCGAAGCCTTCGCCAGCCACCTGGCCTTCCGCGAACAGCCCCGTCACTGGCTGGACTGGTGCTCCGGCAAAGGCCACCTGGGCCGCCGCCTGCTGCAACCCGGCCAACACCTGACCTGCCTGGAATACGACGCCGAACTGGTCGCTGCCGGCCAAGCCCTGAGCACGCACCACCACTTGCCGGCGCAGCATGTGCACCAGGATGTGATGGCCAAGGACAGCGCCCGCCACCTGGCTGGCGACAAAAGCGTGGTCGCCCTGCACGCCTGTGGCGACCTGCATGTGCGCCTGATGCAACTGGCCAGCCAGCAAGGTTGCCGGCAACTGGCCGTCGCCCCCTGCTGCTACAACCGCATCGCGGCGCAGCAGTACCAAGCGTTATCCACAGCCGCCCAAGCCTCCAGCCTGCGGCTGTCACTGGACGACCTGGGCCTGCCCTTGAGCGAAACCGTTACCGCCGGCGCCCGCGTGCGACGCCAGCGCGACACCTCGATGGCCCGGCGCCTGGGCTTCGACCTGCTGCAACGCCAGCAGCGCCAGACCGATGAGTACCTGCCGACACCGTCAATACCCGTGGCCTGGCTGGAGAAGCCCTTCGAGCAGTACTGCCGCGACCTGGCCGAACTCAAGCAATTACAGGTGAATGGCAACCCGGACTGGGCAGCCCTGGAAGCCGCAGGCTGGCAACGCCTGGCCGAGGTCCGCAACCTGGAGCGCGTGCGCAACCTGTTCCGCCGGCCGCTGGAGCTGTGGCTGGTACTCGATCGCGCCCTGTTCCTCGAAGAACAAGGCTACAACGTGCGCCTTGGCCTGTTCTGCGACTACCCACTCACCCCGCGCAACCTGCTAATCCTCGCCGAACGCGACCGTTAGCCGCAGCACAACCTGTGGATAACTCTGTGAACAAGCTTGTGATTACCTGTTGGATCCAAGCGCTATTTCAAGCGTTTGGCTTATTCCGGCTTGCGCGTCAAGGCCAGTAAAAACAGGCGTTTGCGCAAAGACCGGCGGTGTATCGATCCGGCATGCCTTTCGCGCAAGTCGCCGATGCCACTTGTGCATAAACATTTCTTGTGGTTGGCGACTGCGTCTAAAGCCTTACCCAGAATGGCCTGATTCACGCGTTCCCTTGTGGGAGTGACCTTGTTTCGCGAAAGGGCTGCAACGCAGCCCCAGCGATCTCTGCAAATACGCCAAAAACGGGGCCGCTTTGCGGCCCATCGCGACACAAGGCCGCTCCCACACTGACCGCATCAGGGCTCAATGCGCCTTGTTCTTGGCAATCTCGATATCGTTCATCAGCGCCTTGGCCATGTCGCACAGATAATCGGCGGCGCCCAGGAATTTATGGTCATCCTCCATATCCCCTTCGCGCACCAGATGCTTGATGTAGCCCATCAGGATCGAGACATGCTCATAGGCAGCATCGACGGGGACGCCAGGCTCCACGCGTAGCAGATTGAGGGATGGGTTACCGGCTGCGAGGAAGGTTTCCACGCCTGCGGTAGTGATGGGTTCGATGATGGTTTTCTTCATGGCATAAATCCTTACTCGGGGAGGGGACTGCCAGAAATCTTTCTCACGGATTTGGGTGGCAGCCGTACGCGGGGTGAGAAACCGGTCGAATAAGGAAGCCCGGCCAGACCGAAGTCTGCCCGCGTACGGCCACCATAAATGGGTAGCGCTTATTCGATCAGGGTTCTCACACCCGGTCGCCAGAGCGACCCGAAAACGGTATCCGTGAGCCATTTCCCCGACAACAGCGATACTTCGGCGGCGCGCGTAGGATAGTTCCGAAGCCATCAAACCCTGAAGCTGTTAGCCCTAAAGTTCAGAATCTTCGTACAGCTGATGGCCTATTCGCGGGCGCGCCCGCTCCCACAAGTACTACACAGTTTCAAGGGTTGTGGAGATCCTGTGGGAGCGGGCAAGCCCGCGAATAGGCCATCACAAGCAACACAAAGCTAATGCCCGACCGCCGCAACGGTGTATCATCCGCCCCCCCAAATGATTAAAAAGTGACGTCGCGCGCTGCCCGCCAGCCCCGCGACCTTCTGGCGTTGCGCCAGAACCGACAATGGACTAACGGACCCGACCATCGTGACCCAAGCCACGCCCCTCGCCCTGCTGACCCTCGCCCTGGCCCTGACCGGCTGCGCCAGCGGCACCGCTCCCCACCCCACCAGCAGCCTGGGCTGGAACCACCCCGGCATGCAGCTGGGCGGCGACAACGGCCTGCCCCTGCGCACCGAAAGCCCCTGCCGCAAGCGCGGCTGCGACAACGACAAGCTGTTCTTCAACCCGGGCAAAACCGAGCCAAGCGTCACCACCATCCATCGCGGCTGGTAGGAAAATTCTTCTTTCAGGTCGGTGACTTAGGTCATTTGCGAACATTCGCAACGAAGTGGTTTACAGGCGCCAACCGATCGTTATAATGACGCCCCATTGCCGGTATAGCTCAGATGGTAGAGCAACTGACTTGTAATCAGTAGGTCCCGGGTTCGATTCCTGGTGCCGGCACCATACGCAGTATCAAAAAAGGCTCACCAAAAGGTGGGCCTTTTTTGTTTTCAGGGTCGCCCACATCAGCCTTGGCCTTGAGGTCGATGCGGTCGGTGTAGGAGCTGGCTTGCCTGCGATGGGCTGCGCAGCGGCCCCCAGCGATCCCAAAGAAGAGCGCAGCCAGAGACCAGACACGTCTTCCAACATAAACGCTTTGACTCGCCCACCTGGCCCCGCCACGATTTATCGTAAATTTTAGGTATTCCTGCTGAGGCAAGCCGATGGCGCTTCAATTCCACGAAAGCCTTTCCACGCCACCCACGATGCAGACACGGCCAGCAAAATGGCCTTGAAAATGGACCTGTCCATTTTCATCACGGCCTGCATCAAAAAAATGGGCCTCAAGCAGCATGATGCTGCGACCAGGCTGAACGTAACCCAATCCCGAAAATCCGAGCTTGCAAATGGTTGATTCTCGATGAAGCGCGAGAGTGGGGCCAGTAATACCAGTGAGGCGATGACTGTGCCCTCGAATACGGCGCATGGGGCCCAGCATTGCGACACCCCCTCGCTCGATTACTCGCTAGAAAAACTCTGGGCGCTTGTGTCCGCTGACATGCCCCCCCTCTGATCAACATGCCCGTCAGGCACTCGAGCACCTGGTCGTTCAAGCTACAAAAACCTCGCTGGACAAGGCCGTTGCCGAGACTTTCGCTCTCCTCTTCTGGTACAGAAGCGAGGATATGCGCGAAGCACTGGAAAATCGCTTGAACATGCCAAGGCTCGCACCCGAGAGGAAGCGGCGCCTGATGTATCTGTTGACCGGCTTCGCCGTTTTCCATGCATGAAGCCGGAACAAGCCGAGCAGATGAAGAAGCTGGTCACCCGCTGGAAGGACCTGGCTCAAGATCTGAATGGAAAACTGGTAGAAAAGGCGCAAGCGGTAAACCGTTACGACAAGGTTGCTGCTACGTGGGGCGTGGCTGAGCCCGTATCCAGTCTGATGAACATGGTGCTAGAACTGCAAACCCGGCACTTTGTAGATGCCCACCATCTGCCGAACGGCTATGCCCAATTGGCAACGCGTCCCCCTCACCACTGATACGTTAATGTTGGGTCAGTTGAGGTTTGTAGTGGCTGTACTCCTCCCCAAGATTGATCTCAATCAAGCCTGACGCCGGCACGCAGCATAGCCTGAGATCAGTCAGCCCTTGAGGGAAGGAAACCATGGCCAAGAAATTCCCCAAAACCCCCAGCCACCCGGAGCGCATCTGCTGGGGCTGCGACTTGTACTGCCCGGCCAAGTCATTGGCCTGTGGCAATGGGGCGAGTCGGACCATGCACCCGGTGGAACTGTTTGGCGAGGACTGGGACAGTTTCGAGGACCGGCTGGAGAAGCCGGTTGATCGCCAGCAAGAGACTGGCCCTAGGTGAAATAGGGCAGCTTTGTGGCCCATAGCCGGCAAGCCGGGCTCTCATAGAACTGCAGGTAACTCATTGAATTAGCAGGGGCCATATGGGAGCGGCTTTAGCCGCGAACACCGGCGCAGCCGGTGCCATACACCGCGTTGGATTCTTCGCGGCTTAAGCCGCTCCCACAGGGTACGCGGATTGCTTGCAATTTCAGTTGTCTTCACGACAGCGCAGCCCAAAGGGCTGGGCCATCTACCACAGGTACAGCGCATGGTTTGAGCCTGGCGCCGACCCAGCGAATCAGGTGCTGCGGTGGATGGCACGGGCTTCGCCCGTGTTCGCGGGCGCGCCCGCTCCCACAGGGATCGCGCCACCTGTTAGAAATTGAGCATGGCAGTTGCTACCAACGGGCGCGCCGGGCTCAAGGTGTGCGCGGTACCTGTGGGAGCCCGGCTTGCCGGCGATGGGCTGCGCAGCAGCCCCAGGTGCGGTTGATCAGAACGCTGTGCTGACCGTCAGCGACAGGTTGCGTGGGTCACCATAAATTGCCCCGGCATAGAACCCGTAGCGGGTGTAGTAGTGCTTGTCGAACAGGTTGTTGGCGTTGAGGCTGACGCTGGTGTCGTCGGTCAGCTGGTACTTGGCCATGGCATTCCAGATGGCATAACCGGACCAGTTCACGTCAGTGGCACCGGTGCTCACACCATTGCTCGGCTGGCCTGCCGGGCTGGAAATTGCGCGGATGTTGCTCTGCGCAGTAACCCCGGCGCCTAGAGTCAGGCGGTCGAGCGGGCCGGAAAGGCGGTAGGTGGTCGAGGCCTTGAACAGGTGCGATGGGTCGCTGCGACCGTCGCTGTCGACGCGGCGGAAGTGCAGGTAGGTGTAGCCGGCGTACACGTTCCAGCTGGGGGTCAGGGCGCCGGCGATTTCCAGGTCGATACCGTCGGTTTCCTGGCCGGAACCGGCTTTATAGGCGTCGCCACCGGTTGGGGTGGTCAGGTCGCCGTCGAGCACTGCCTTGTTTTCCTGCTTGGTGCGGAAGTACGCCGCCGAGGCGTTCAGGCGGCCATCGAACCACTCTCCCTTGATACCCGTCTCGTAGCTTTGCCCGCGAATTGGCTCGACCTTGCTGCCGCTGCTGGTTTCAGCGGTTTGCGGGGTGAAGATGTCGGTGTAGCTGGCATACAGCGAGTAGTTGTCGTTGAGGTCGTACACGGCGCCCAGGTACGGGGTGACGATGCCGTTCTCTTCCTGGCTGGTACGTGCGCCAGCCACGCTGCGGGTGGTGGCCGAGTAGTTGCTGGTGCGCACGCCGAGGATGACCGACAGTGGGTCGGTGATTCTCAGGCGGGTTGCCGCGTACATGCCCTGCAGGCGGGTGGTGGTCTTGCTGTGGCGGCCGGTGCGCGAGGCGATGATGTTGTAGTCGTCATCCACGCCATTGCGCCAGTCGGTCAGCGGGAAGCCGTTGTTGGCGCGGAACTGGCAACCCAGCGCAGGCGCACTGGCCATGCCGTCACCGACCATGGTGCAGGTGTATTCCGGCGACCAGGCCACGGTGCGGCTGTCGTTGTAGCCAACCATCGCCTGGTGGGTACGGCCAAACAGTTGGAACGGGCCGGACAGGTCGATCTGCGCCGACTGCTGGGTGGTGTCGGTGGAGCTGTGCAGGCCGTTGAGCACGGCGCCGCTGCCATCCTGGTCCCAGTAGCCGCCGTAGCTGCCACGGCCCGCCGAGTTGACCTTGGCCAGGCCGCGGTGGTTGAGGGTTTCGGCGGTGCTCTGGGCGGCTTTCAGGTCCAGCGTCCAGTCGTTGTCGAAGCGGTGCTCCAGCGAGCCGAACGCGGTGCGGGTGGTGTACTCGCCAAAGCTCCAGCTGGGTACCACGTTGGTGCTGCGCGGCAGGTCGGTCTTGCTGCCATCGCTGTACCAGATCGGGATGTTCGCACCCCAGCCACCGCCAACAATCTTGTTGTACTCGTACTGGTAGCCGGCACCAAGGGTGGTGGCGTCGTCCAGGTCGAACTCGAAGTTGGCCAGCGCGGCGCGGGAGCGCTCGGACTGGTTGTCGCGGAATGAGTTGGCGTCCTGCTGGGTCATCACGAAGCGCGAACGCAGGCGACCGTCTTCGGACAGCGGCAAGTTGAGGTCGGCGCCCAGGCGGCGCTTGTCCCAGCTGCCGTAGGTGGCATAGGCGCTACCGCCGAACGTTCTGGTCGGTGCCTTGCGGATCAGGTTGACGGTGGCCGACGGGTCGCCGGTACCACCCAGCAGGCCGTTGGCGCCGCGCACGATGTCGATGCGCTCGTACAGGTCCATGTTCAGTGCGTTGCCGCCGCCACTGAAATCGGACCCGCCCTGGAACTGCAGGCCATCGACCTTCCAGTTGCTGATCGAGTAACCACGGGCACGGTAGTCGGTACGCCCGCCCACTTCGGACTTGCTCGCGGTCACGCCTGGGGTGGTTTCCAGCGCTTGCTCGATGGTGTGGATGTCGCGGTCATCCATCTGCTGGCGGGTAATGGTGGTGACCGACTGCGGCGTCTGGCGCGGCGTCAGGGCCAGGCCGGTGGAGCTGCGGGTGCTTTCGACGGTGTAACCCAGCTGACCAGCTTCGTCGGCAGGCAGCAGGGCGCTGTCTTCGATCTGCGTGGCCTCCAGTTCCAGGGGCTTGCTGTCGGCAGCCATCGCGCCACCGCTGACGGCCACGGCAATGAACAGGGCCAGCGGTTTGAGGCGTGCGCCGCCTCGGCTCATGGAGGGGAAGGTGTTCGAGGTGCTCTCGGAGTTCATTTGGGAAGGCTTCGTATTTGCAGATGATTTTTTGTTAGGATTCTAGGGATCGGCCCCCCGGGCTCCAGACCCGGCTTGTACGGGGATGTAATCGAACGTAACGAGCGCCACCGGCCCTCACCGAACAGGTGTTTTTCTGCATGAGCACAACTCTGCTCGTTGTCGATGATGACGACGAGATCCGCGAACTTCTTTGTGATTACCTGACAGATGCCGGCTATAACGTACTGGCAGCGGCTGACGGCGAGCAGATGCGCGAGCAACTGGCCCGGCACAAGGTGGAGCTGGTGGTGCTGGACCTGATGCTGCCGGGCGAAGATGGCCTGAGCCTGTGCCGCCAGCTGCAAGCCACGCCGGGGCTGGCGGTGATCATGCTGTCGGCCAAGGGCAGCACGCTGGACCGCATCATCGGTCTGGAGGTGGGTGCCGATGACTACCTGGCCAAGCCCTTCGAGCCACGCGAGCTGATCGCCCGGATCAAGGCCGTGCTGCGTCGTCCGCAACGCCTGGATGCGCCCGCCGAAGAGCCGGTAGAAGATGCCCAGCTGTTCGCCGGCTTCCGCCTGGAACACGTGAAACGCCTGCTCACCCGCCCCGATGGCGAGACCCTGACCCTGCCCCGCTCCGACTACCGCGTACTGCGCGAGCTGCTGGAAGCCAACAACCGCGTGGTGTCCCGCGACCAGCTGACGCGCAGTGCGTTCGGCCGCGACCACCTGCCCGACGACCGTTCGGTGGACATGTGCGTCAGCCGCCTGCGCCAGCACCTGCGCCACGCGCCGGCGGGTGCCGCGCAAATTCTCACCATCCGCAACGAAGGCTATTTGCTGAGCATCGCCGCCAACGGGGCCGATGCCTGACATGCGCTGGCTGCGCCGGCTGTGGCCACGCACGTTGTTCGGCCAGTTGCTGCTGATAATGGTCAGCGGCACCGTGCTGATCCAGTTGATGTCCAGCAGCATCTGGTTCGATGTGCGTTTTGCCCAGGTTCTCGAGGCCCCTGTCCGGCTGATTGCCGCACGCAGCGCGCCGTTGATCGCCCAGGCCGACTGCCGTGCCGGTTCACCGCAGGCGCCAGCGCATTACCAACTGCGTTGCAGCGAAGCCCTGCCCACGCCGGTGCAGGACGAGCGCCGCGGGCGCAGGCGTGTCGAGCTGTTGCTGCACCAGGCCCTCGAGTACGAGTTGGGGCATGCCCAGGACGTGCGCCTGATGAAGGTGCAGTTGACCGACGAACAGGGCCAGCCGATCGTCTGGCGCAGCCTGTTCGGCCTGCGCACGGCCCAGGCGCATCTGCAGTTCGCGGTGCCGTTGGCCGATGGGCACTGGCTGACCATCGAGGGCCAGGAACTGCAAGGCTGGAGCGGCGAGTCGGCCTGGGTGTTGATCAGCGATTACCTGTTGCGGGTGTACGCGCTGCGCATCGTCGCGGTATTGCTGGTGTGCCTGATAGCCGTGCGCCTGTGCCTGCGCCCGCTTCGGCGCCTGGCCGATGCCGCGCGCGGCCTGGGTAGCAACCTCGAGCAGCCGCCCTTGGCGCTGGATGGCCCGGAGGAAGTGCGCCAGGCGGCCCAGGCCTTCAACGCCATGCAGCAGCGGCTGATCGCGATGGTCAACGACAAGGCCTACTTCCTGGCCGCCGTGTCCCACGACCTGCGCACCCCGCTGACGCGCATGCGCCTGCGCCTGGAGCGCTTGCCGGACGACGAAAACCGGCAACGCCTGCGGCAGAACATCGCGCAGATGGACAACATGATCGGCCAGGTGCTCGATTACCTGCGCGCGGGGGAGCAGCAGAACTTGCAACAGGTAGACCTGGACCGGCTGGTGGTGCGCCAGTGCGCGGAGCTGGCCACTGCCGAAGAGCCGTTGCCGGTGCATGGCCAGGCGGGCAGCCTGCGGGTCGATGCCCTGCTGCTGCAGCGCTGCCTGCAGAACCTGCTGGTCAATGCGTTGCGTTATGCCAAGGAGGTTTCGGTCACGCTGGAGCAGGCGACCACGGGGGTGTTCATCCATATCGATGACCATGGCCCGGGGATTGCTCCGGGCCTGCTGGCGACCATCATCGACCCGTTCGTGCGCGGTGACGGGTCGCGCAATCAGGCGTCCGGGGGGTATGGGCTGGGGTTGAGCATCGCCCAGCGGATTGCTGCCAGCCATGGGGGCGAATTGCTGTTGGCGAACCGCGAGGGGGGTGGGTTGCGGGTCAGCGTGTTGTTACCTCGCTAACACTTTTGCGGGGGAGGAACTGTACCGCCTGTACGGGCCTCATCGCCGGCAAGCCAGCTCCCACAGGTACTGCGCATGGCTTGAAATCGGTGCGGTCGAGGTTGGAGCTGGCTTGCCGGCGATGAGGCCAGCACAGGCAACACAACCACATTCAGGTAACAGTCTTTTACCGATTACCCAGGTTTTCCCCTCCCCGCCTTTGCCTATCCTATGCCCGGTCATCCTGCCTGCGATGGACCCATGAAACACTCTCTACCCAGCCGCTACGCCTGCCTCACCGTCTGCCTGCTGTTCACCTTCGCCAGCCTGCCACTGCTACCCCAGCATGCCTGGCTGTGGCCGTTCACATTGATCACCACGCTGCTCAGCCTGGTCGGCCTGAACGACCTGCGGCAAAGCCACCACGCCGTGCGCCGCAACTACCCGATCCTGGGCAACATCCGCTACCTGATCGAAACCATCCGCCCGGAAATCCGCCAGTACCTGATCGAGGGCGACGACGACAAGCTGCCGTTCTCCCGCTCGCAGCGTTCGCTGGTCTACGCCCGGGCCAAGAACGAAAGCGCCGAGAAGGCCTTCGGCACCCTCAACGATGCCTACAAGCCCGGCTTCGAGTTCATCAGCCATTCCATGCTGCCAGTGGCCACGCCAGACCCGGCATCGTTCCGCATCGCCATTGGCGGGCCGCAATGCCGCCTGCCCTATTCGGCATCTATCTTCAACATCTCGGCCATGAGCTTCGGCGCCCTCAGCGCCAACGCCATCGCCGCCCTGAACCGCGGTGCACGCATGGGCCGTTTTGCCCATGACACCGGCGAAGGCAGCATCAGCCCGTACCACCGCGAACATGGCGGTGACCTGATCTGGGAAATCGGCAGTGGCTACTTCGGCTGCCGCACCGAGGACGGCCGCTTCGACCCGCAGCGATTCGCCGAGCAGGCGCGCTCGCCGCAGGTGAAGATGATCGAGATCAAGCTCAGCCAGGGCGCCAAGCCGGGCCACGGTGGCATCCTGCCGGGGCACAAGGTCAGCCCCGAAATTGCCGCAACCCGTGGCGTGCGCGTGGGCGAAGATTGCATCTCGCCAGCGGCGCACAGTGCCTTCCGCACGCCAGTCGAGTTGCTGCAGTTCGTGGCCAGCCTGCGCGAGCTGTCGGGCGGCAAGCCGGTGGGGTTCAAATTCTGCCTGGGCCACCCTTGGGAGTTCATGGGCATTGCCAAGGCCATGCTGGCCACTGGCATCACTCCGGACTTCATCGTCGTCGATGGCAAGGAGGGCGGCACCGGTGCGGCGCCACGCGAGTTCAGCGACAACATGGGCGTGCCGATGCGCGAGGGCCTGATGTTCGTGCACAACACCCTGGTCGGCCTGAACCTGCGCGCCAGTATCCGCATTGGCGCGGCAGGCAAGATCGTCAGCGCCTTCGACATCGCCAGCGTGCTGGCCATCGGGGCGGACTGGGTCAACTCCGCGCGCGGCTTCATGTTCGCCATTGGCTGCATCCAGTCGCAGAGCTGCCATACCAACAAATGCCCGACCGGGGTGGCCACGCAAGACCCGCTGCGCCAGCGCGCCCTGGTGGTGCCGGACAAGGCCGAGCGGGTGGCCAGCTTCCACCGCAACACGCTGCATACGTTGGCCGAAATGTTGGCTGCCGCGGGCCTGGAACACCCTTCGGAGCTCAAGCCCAAGCACCTGGCGCGGCGTATCAGCCCTAGCGAAATCGGGCTGTTCTCGGACCTGCACACGTTCCTCAAGCCGGGCGAATTGCTCAGTGGCTCGATTGAAAGCGAGTTTTATGCGCGGATGTGGCGGATGGCGCGTAGTGACAGCTTTGCGCCGGAGACTGGAGATATTGCAGTAAGGGCTGTGGCATCAGCTGTTCGTCACGAGCAGACTGAACCAGCATGACATCCAGAACTGGGGCTGCTCTGCAGCCCTTCGCGGGCTTGCCCGCTCCCACAGGTATAGCGCCAGATTCGAAAGCGGCGCTATACCTGTGGGAGCGGGCAAGCCCGCGAAGGGCCGCAGCGCGGCCCCAGGCTTTTATGCAAACAACTGCGGATCAGAAGATGCTGATCGGGTACTCGACGAATACGCGGACTTCGTTGCCGTCGTCGTTGTAACCGTTCTGCTGCACGGCGTTGTTGGTACGCACGAACGAGCTACGCAGCTTGATCGACAGGTCCTTGGCCGGGCCGTCCTGCACCACGTAACGGATCTGGTTGAAGATCTCGCGCTCTTTACCTTCACCGAAGCCCTGCGGGTTGTCGACGTTGCGGGTGTTGATGTTGTCACCCACCACGTAGGCAAGCTTGTAGGTCAGGCCCGGGATGCCGTAGGCACCGAAGTCCAGGCCGTAGCCCAGCTGCCAGGAGCGCTCGTCTTCGGCGTTGAAGTCGGACCAGTACGAGTTGGCCAGGTAGATGGTCGAACCACCGTCACCCACGC
This sequence comes from Pseudomonas sp. S1(2024), assembly GCF_046557535.1. Classification (NCBI taxonomy): domain Bacteria; kingdom Pseudomonadati; phylum Pseudomonadota; class Gammaproteobacteria; order Pseudomonadales; family Pseudomonadaceae; genus Pseudomonas; species Pseudomonas sp. S1(2024). The sequence continues at coordinate 49,372 of NZ_JBKGFP010000070.1, read as the reverse complement.
CACCCTCGTTCTGGTACCAGCCGTAGTTGTAGCCGGTGCTGCCGGTGCTGCGCTGGTGGGCGATGGTGAACGAGTGGGCACCGTAGGCGTAGGTGGCTGCCAGGCTCCAGATGGTGTTGGAGTCGCCGTTCAGCCCAGCGGATTTCACGAACTTGTTGTCGATGTCCGACTTGTAGCCGTTGAAGTCCAGGGTCAGGGACTGGTCGTTGGCAATCGGGAAGACGTAGTTCAGGCCCAGGTAGTGCTTCTTCATCACGTCTTCGTTGTCGGCGGTGTACAGCGAAGCGGTGAAGTTGTCGGTGAACTTGTAGCTACCACCAAGGACGTTGATCGACTTCAGGCCACCACCGTCACGGCGCTCGGCGCTCTTGCGCGCTTCCTGGGTGAAGCGGCCGGCGTTCAGTTCCAGGCCCTGAATCTCTTTGGAGGTGATCAGGGTACCGGTGAAGCTTTCTGGCAGCAGACGGGCGTCGTCGTACTGCAGCACTGGCAGTGCCGGCATCTGGTCACCGTACTTGAGCACGGTGTTGGAGATGCGGAACTTCACTGCAGCGCCACCACGGGCCAGGTTGTGCGGCGAGTTGGCGTTGCCGTTCTCGTCCTTGAAGTCCGAAGGCTTGAAGAAGTCGACACCGGCGCCACCGTTGTGGCCCTTGCCGCCATCCAGACGCACGGCGTACAGGCCGAATGCATCGACGCCGACACCAACGGTGCCCTGGGTGAAGCCGGAGGAGAAGTTGGCGATGACGCCCTGGCCCCATTCGATCTGGTCGTCGGTGCCGTGCTTCTTGTCACGATTGATGTAGGCGTTACGCAGCAGGACGTTGGCGTGGCTGTCCTCGATGAAGCCTTTGCTGTCGGCCTGATCATTGGCCTGGGCCTGGGTCGCGGCGATCATCGCCAGGGCGACCAGGCTGATCCTGGTTTTCAACATGTTGTTTTCCTTATTTCTTAATCAAAAACGCTCTGCAATATGACGCCAGGAACCAACGCCCCTTCGTAGGTTCGACGCTATGCGGATCCAGACTGGAAGGCCTGCCGGTAATCACACGGCGGCCTCTGGCAGCAGCATGGCCAAGATCATGGCCAGCAGGCGTTGGCCGAATCCTAGCCGTGTGCGATTACAAATGTCAAAAAGTCGTGAAATGCAGGTTGATATAACCAAAATTGCCTATGGGTCTGGTGCATTTCCATGCAGGTTTGCGCTATCAGCGGACAATTTATCTTGTGTGAGAAATAGCCTTTTGATCGAACGGACAATTTCCTGTGAGGGCTTTCGCAGCACAAGGCTGCTCCTACAGGGAAACGCGGCGCGGTGGAGACCGTAACAAACTGACACAGATGTAATGACAAGCCTTTACAAATACTCAAGCAATAGCAAATAACAAGCATTACCATCCGTATCTATTTTTCACCTGCTCGATCCGGATGTGCCCATGCTTGTACCCTGCCGTCTTTCACCCCTGACGCTTGGCCTGTCGCTGCTGTTCGGCGCCGGCCTGGCCAGTGCCGCCACCACCACCCTGCCGGAACTGTCGGTAACCGCCGACAGTGAACGCGAAGAGGACAACCCGCGGGTCAAGGAGGTAAGCACCGCGACCCGCACCTCGACGCCAGTACGCTATGTGCCGCAGGCCATCGACACGGTGAAGACCGTCAACGTGCTGGATTACGGCAGCAACACCCTGGGCAAGGCGCTGGAAGGCATCCCCAACGTCAGCAGCGGTGCCGACACCCGCTTCGACAGCGTGCGCATCCGCGGCTTCGAAGCCAGCAACGACTTCTACCTGGACGGCATTCGCGACGACAGCCAGTACATCCGCGACCTGCATAACATCGAGCGGGTCGAAGTGCTCAAGGGGCCGGCAGCGGTGCTTTATGGCCGTGGCAGCCAGGGCGGTATCGTCAACCGGGTGAGCAAGGCGCCGGAGCACGGCCGCCGTTCGAGCATCGAGGCGCAGGCCGGCAGCGAAGACCTGCGCAGCCTGTATGCCGACCTCAGTGCCGACCCCAGCGACACCGTCAGCCTGCGCCTGAACATGGGCAACCAGGACAACAACAGCTTCCGTGACGGCATCGACGGCAGCCGCCAGCTGTTCGCCCCGTCGATCAGCTGGCAGGTCACCCCCGACCTGAACTGGCTGGTGCAATACGAATACAGCCGCTACAACCGCACCCCGGACCGAGGCATCCCCGGGGTCAACGGCCGCCCGGCCGATGTCGGCCGCAGCACCACCTACGGCGACACCCAGCGCGACTATATCGACGACCGCGCCCAGTCGCTGCGCTCGCGCCTGAACTATCAGCTGAACGAAACCTGGCAGTTGCGCCATACCCTTGGCCTGTTCAAGCTCGACAGTGAGTTCGACAACACCTACGTCACGGGCTACGACGCCAGCACCGAAACCTTGACCCGCCAGCGCTGGCAGCAGGACCTGAACACCCGAAACCTGTTCAACACCCTGGAGGCCGAGGGCGACTTCGACACCTTGGGCCTGGAGCACAAGCTGTTGCTGGGCCTGGAGTTCGGCAACCAGAAGCGCGACCCGGAGCTGTACAAAGCGGTCGACCAGAAACTCCAGGGCCTGGGCAAGCCCAGCCGCAACCAGCAGCTCAATGGCCCAATGACGTTGTTTAGTGACAACCATACCGTGGTCGATAGCCGCGGCCTTTATCTGCAAGACCAGATCCGCCTGAACGATCAGTGGCAGGTTCTTGCCGGTGTACGCTTCGACCAGTTCGACGTGCAGACCACCAACAAGGATGGCGTGCGCGAAACACAGGACAGCAACAGCACCAGCCCACGCTTGGGTGTGGTCTATACACCGTGGCGCGACCATTCGTTCTACGCCTCGTGGAGCAAGACCTTCTCGCCGGTTGGCGGCGGGTTGATCGGCATCACCCCAGGCGCAAAAGGCAACGGTAACGACGCCAAGCCGGAAGAAACCCGTCAGAAGGAAATCGGCGTGAAGAGCGACTGGCTCGACCAGCGCCTGACCACCACCCTGGCCATCTACGAGCTGGAGCTGTACAACCGCCGCACCCGCGACCCGCTTGTCCCGGAAAACATCTTGCTCAGCGGCATGCAGCGTTCGCGCGGTATCGAGTTGACCGCCACCGGCAACATCGTTGGCAACTGGTACGTGCGCGGTGGCATCGGCCTGCAGGACGCGACCATCGTCAAGGACAACAACGGCCAGGAAGGCAACCGCATCAATGACGTGGCCAAGCGCAACGGTAGCCTGTTCGTGACCTGGAAACCGGAACTGGGCTGGTACGCCGAAACCGGCCTGACGTTGGTAGGCGAGCGTTATGCGGACAACCAGAACACCACGGTGCTGCCGGGGTATGGCCGCTGGGATGCACTGGCGGGGTACCGCACGCATGACTGGGATGTGCGGGCGGCGCTGAGCAATATCGCCGACAAGACCTATTACAGCTCGGCAACCAGTGCGGCGCAGATCCAGGTGGGTGACCCGCGCAGCCTGGTGGTGACTGGCAGCTACAGCTTCTGATCTTTAATGCCTGTGCCGGCCTCTTCGCGGCCTCGCCCGCTCCCACAGGAGCACCACATGCCTCGAAGCCTGTGAGGTACCTGTGGGAGCGGGCATGCCCGCGAAGAGGCCGGTACAGGTAATACCGATTCGATCAATGCCACACTGCCATCAGCGCCTGCATTTCTGCTTCGCTGATCAGCCCTTGGGGGTATCGTCCGGCAAGCAGACGTCGTGGGTCGGTCGTCCTGACCCTGATGCTTCCATGGTGTTTCAACCACTTCGCCACAAGCCTGAGCGATTGGTGATTCACTGCCGATGGGCGCAAAGCCGACTCACTTGCTGCGTTCATTTCTACACGTACTCCCTGGCCCGTGAGCGGCTAATCTACGTAAGGATTGTTACAGGTCCGAGAGCGCGGCATGGCCGAGCTATCTCACTGAAAACAATACAAAACTTATGCCAGCACCAGCCTGCGGACGGCCCTCGCGAATAAAAAAGGCCCGTCATGACGGGCCTCTTGATTCACCGTGCGCTCAACGCTTGACCGGTGCCGGTTGCTGCTGGGTCAGGCAGTGGATGTTGCCACCGCCCAACAGCAGCTCACGACCAGGGATCATCACCACCTCATGGTCGGGGAAGATCTTAGCCAGGATCGCTCTGGCCTCGGCATCTGCCGGGTCGTCGAAGCTAGGCGCAATGATGCCGCCGTTGACGATCAGGAAGTTCACGTACGAGCCGGCCAGGCGCACCGATGGGTCACGCTCCTGGCTGCCTGCCACCTGATCGACCCCGGCGCACTCTTCGGCAGTAGCGAACAGCGGACCCGGGATCGGCATTTTGTGCACGATGAACTCGCGGCCCTTGGCATCGCGGGTGTTCTTCAGCACCTCCATGGCGGCATGGCAGCGTGCATAGTTGGGGTCGTTGGAATCATCGGTCCAGGCCAGTAACACTTCGCCCGGGCGCACGTAACAGCAGAAGTTGTCGACATGGCCATCGGTCTCGTCGTTGTACAGGCCATCCGGCAACCAGACCACGGTGTCCACCGCCAGATGATCGCGCAGCACCGCTTCGATCTGCTCGCGGTTCAGGTGCGGGTTGCGGTTGCGATTGAGCAGGCATTCTTCGGTAGTAATCACCGTGCCTTCGCCGTCCACGTGGATCGAGCCGCCCTCGAGCACGAAGCCTTCGGTGTGGTAGCGCTGGCAGCGCTCCATTTCCAGGACCTTGGCCGCCAGCTCCTCGTCACGGTTCCACGGTGCGTACAGGCCGCCGTCGAAGCCGCCCCAGGCATTGAAGCCCCAGTCCACACCACGCACTTCACCCTGGTCGTTGATGACGAAGGTCGGGCCGGTGTCACGCACCCAGGCATCGTCATTGCTGATCTCGACCACGCGAATGTTCGGCTGGTCGAGCTGGCGGCGGGCATTTTCGTACTGGCCAGCGGAAACCGCGACGGTTACCGGCTCGAAGCGGGCAATGGCCTTGGCCAGGGTCACATGGGCAGCCTGCGCCGGCTTGCCGCCAAGGCGCCAGTTGTCCGGGCGCTCCGGCCAGACCATCCACACCTGGGTTTGCGGGGCCCACTCGGCGGGCATGTGGAAACCATCGGCACGGGGAGTGGAGTTGAGGGTTTTCATGATTGACCTCTGTGATGGCCCTGAGCCGGACTGTGCTGGGGCGTTTGTCAATTTATAACCGATATATATCGATATTTGAAGCCCGATAATCGGGAAAATCATGAGAAGACAAGGGAATTAAATCGATAACAATCGATACACCCCCAACCTTGACCGAGAAGCAAAACGGCACGACATCTACCATAGCCAGCCCTTGTGAACGCCGTTGAAGCCCGAGGCGGAAAAAACGGCCAGACCGGCTAGGGTCAATACATGAGCAGAACGGGCCAGCGAATCGCCATGAACATCATCCCTACCGCGATCCCTGAAGTACTGATCATCGAGCCGAAGGTTTTCGGTGATAGCCGTGGTTTTTTCTTCGAGGCGTTCAACGCCCGCGAGTTCGCCCGGCAAACCGGCGTGAAGGCCGAGTTCGTCCAGGACAACCACTCGCGCTCCATCAAGGGTGTGCTGCGTGGCCTGCACTACCAGGTGGAAAACACTCAAGGCAAGCTGGTGCGCGTGGTGCAGGGGGAAATCCGTGATATTGCCGTGGACGTGCGCAAGAGCTCGCCAACCTTCGGCCAATGGGTCGCGGTGCAGCTGTCGGCCGACAATCATCGCCAGTTATGGATTCCACCCGGCTTCGCCCATGGCTTTGCGGTGATGAGCGAGTCGGCCGAGTTCCTCTACAAGACCACCGACTACTACAACCCGGGCGCCGACCGCTGCATCCGCTGGGACGACCCGACGCTGGCCATCGACTGGGGGCTGCAGCAGCCACCGGTGCTGTCGGACAAGGACAAGCTCGGCCTGCCGCTGGCAGAGGCGGAACTGCTGCCTTAACTAGCGCATAATTGCGGCAGACTTTTCTGGCGCATTTACGTGATGATTGCAAAACCCACGCCCCCACGCCGTCCCCGCTGGCGCAGCCTGGCCCTGTTGGCCGTGTGCCTGGTCCCGTTATTGTGGCCCCTGCATCACCTGGCCGAACGTTACTACCAGGAAGAACTGGCCTCGCAGAACCGCCAGACCCTCGACCTGTATGTCGCCAACCTGCTCGGTACCCTGCACCGCTATGAAACCCTGCCACAGATACTCGGCGACCTGCCGGCGCTGCGCGGTGTGCTGGCCGACCCGTTCCGCCTGGAGGCAGTGACCAATGCCAACCGCCTGCTCAAGGACATCGTCCAGCAGACCGGCGCCGAGGTGATGTACCTGATGGACGTCAGCGGCAATACCCTGGCTGCCTCCAACTGGGACAAGCGCGACAGCTTCGTCGGCCGCAACTTCGCCTTCCGCCCCTACTTCAACGAAGCCATGGCCGGCCGCCTGGGGCGCTTCTTTGGCCAGGGCACCACATCGGCCAAGCGCGGTTACTTCTTCGCCGCCGCCGTGCGAGACCGTGAACGCATCGTTGGCGTACTGGTGGTCAAGGTCGACCTCGACCACACCGAAACCTTGTGGGGCCGCACTCCCGAGCAGCTGTTGCTGACCGACCACAATGGCGTGGTCATCCTGACCTCGCGGCCCGACTGGCGCTTCCGCGCGACCCGCGCGCTGACCGAGGCCGAGCGCCAGGCGATCATCGCCATCCAGCCCTACCCGACCCAAGCCCCGCAACCGCTGGTACTCAACCCGGACGCCTGGATCAGCCAGACCCGGGACATCAAGGAAACCGGTTGGCAGGTCAGCATCCTCGCTCCGCGCATGCTGGTCGACCGTTCGGTGCAAACCGTGATGGCCATCGGCGCTGGCACCCTGCTGGTGCTGATACTGCTGGCTGGCCTGGTGATGCAGCGGCGCCGTCACTACATCGACCGCATCGACTTCGAGGCACGCGGCCGCCAGGAACTGGAAAAACGCGTGGCCGAGCGCACCGCCGACCTCGAAGGCCTGAACACCCGGCTCAAGAGCGCCGTACTGGAGCGTGAGAACGCCCAACAGGAGGCCGTGCGCGCCCAGGACGAACTGGTACAGGCCGGCAAGCTGTCGGTGCTCGGCACCATGTCGGCCAGCATCAGCCACGAACTCAACCAGCCGCTGGCCGCCATCCGCAGCTACGCGGAAAACGCCGAGATCCTGCTCGACCACCAGCGAACCGAAGAAGCCCGCGGCAACCTCAAGCTGATTGGCGAGCTGACCGGGCGCATGGCCTCGATCATCGCCCACCTGCGCGCCTTCGCCCGCCGTGACCGCCATGCCCCGGAGAGCGTGGCCTTGCAGCCGGCCCTGGACGACGCCCTGGCGCTGCTGGCCAAGCGCCGCCGGGCAATGGCCGTGGAGCTGATCCGCGACCTGCCGGAGGCCACCTTGTGGGTACAGGCCGGCGAGACCCGCCTGCGCCAGGTGCTCGGCAACCTGCTGGCCAATGCCCTCGACGCCCTGACCGAAAAAGCCAACCCGCGCCGCCTGTGGCTAAGTGCCGAACAGCGCGATGACTGCGTCTACCTGTACATTCGCGACAACGGCCCCGGCTTCAGCCGCCAGGCCCTGGAGCACGCCAAGGAGCCGTTCTTCACCACCAAGACCCGCACCCAGGGCCTGGGCCTGGGCCTGGCCATCTGCGAAAGCCTGATGCGTGCCCTGGGCGGTGAACTGCTGCTGGCCAACCACCCGGAAGGTGGCGCACTGCTGACCCTGCAGCTGCGTGTGGCCGCGCCTGGCGCTACTTTGCCCAATTCGGAGGACCCCTCGGCATGACCACCGAGACACTGATCGACAGCCGAGCCCAGGTCATCCTGGTCGATGATGACCCGCACCTGCGCCAAGCCCTGAGCCAGACCCTGGACCTGGCCGGGCTCAAGGTGGTCGCCCTGGCCGACGCCCAGGGCCTGGCCGAACGCATCGAGGCCGACTGGCCCGGCGTGGTGGTCAGCGACATCCGCATGCCGGGTATCGATGGCCTGCAGCTGCTGGAACAACTGCACGGCCGTGACAACGAGCTACCGGTATTGCTGATCACCGGCCACGGTGATGTGCCGCTGGCGGTGCAGGCAATGCGCGCCGGGGCTTATGACTTCCTGGAAAAACCCTTTGCCAGCGACGCCCTGCTGGACAGCGTGCGCCGCGCCCTGGCCCTGCGCCGCCTGGTGCTGGACAACCGCAGCTTGCGCCTGGCCCTGAGCGACCGCCAGCAACTGGCCACCCGCCTGGTGGGCCAGTCGCCGTCCATGCAGCGCTTGCGCGAGCAGATCGGCGCCTTGGCCGGCACTCGCGCCGACGTGCTGATCCTGGGTGAGACCGGTGCCGGCAAAGAGGTGGTGGCCCGCGCCCTGCACGACCTGTCCAGCCGCCGCGACGGGCCGTTCGTGGCGATCAACGCCGGCGCACTCGCCGAGTCGGTGGTCGAAAGCGAGCTGTTCGGCCATGAGCCCGGGGCGTTCACCGGCGCGCAGAAACGCCGCATCGGCAAGTTCGAGTTCGCCAACGGCGGCACACTGTTCCTCGACGAAATCGAGAGCATGAGCCTGGATGTGCAGGTGAAACTGCTGCGCATGCTTCAGGAACGGGTGGTCGAGCGCTTGGGTGGCAACCAGCTGATCCCGCTGGACATCCGCATCATCGCCGCGACCAAGGAGGACCTGCGCCAGTCCGCTGACCAAGGGCGGTTCCGCGCCGATTTGTATTACCGCCTGAACGTGGCGCCGCTGCGTATTCCACCGCTGCGCGAACGCGGCGATGACATCCTGGTGCTTTTCCAGCACTTCGCCGACGCCGCCAGCGAGCGCCATGGTCTGCCGCCACACGCCCTGCAGCCGGCCCAGCGCGCCATGCTGCTGCGTCACGACTGGCCCGGTAACGTACGCGAGCTGCAGAACGCCGCCGAGCGTTTCGCCCTTGGCCTGGAACTGGCTCTGGACGGCCAGGCGCCGCCTGCGGCAATGCCTTCGGTACCGATGCCGAGCGGCAACCTCAGCGAACAGGTCGAGCAGTTCGAGCGCTCGCTGATCGCTGCCGAACTGGCCCAGCCACACAGCTCCATGCGCAGCCTGGCCGAGGCGCTGGGCATCCCCCGCAAAACCTTGCACGACAAGCTGCGCAAGCATGGCTTGAGCTTCGATGGCGGTAGCGGCGGGCATGACGATCAAGAGGACAACCGTTAATGAACACCGATAGCCAGTACCTGCAGACCGTCCTGCACGGCGACATCCCCCTGACCCGCGAAATGGGCCTGGAAGTGCTCGATTGGCAGCAGCACACCCTGCGCCTGCAATTGCCGCTGGCGGCCAACGTCAACCACAAGAGCACCATGTTCGGCGGTAGCCTGTACTGCGCCGCGGTGCTGGTGGGTTGGGGCTGGCTGCACCTGCGCCTGCGCGAGCTGGGGATCGATGACGGGCATATCGTCATCCAGGAAGGGCAGATCAGTTATCCGCTGCCGGTTACCGGGGCGGCTGTGGCGCGCTGTGCGGCGCCGGATGAAAAGACCTGGGAGCGGTTCTTGACCATGTACCAGCGCCGCGGGAGGGCACGGTTGACGCTGGAGACCACGGTGAGCAATGCCGGTAGTGACGAGCCTGCTGTTACCTTCAGCGGCCAGTACGTGCTGCACCGCTGAAACTGGGAGGCTGTCGCGAACCCTGTGGGAGCGGGCGCGCCCGCGAAGCAGGCACCGCGGTCTACGGCACCGGCTCCGCCGGTGTTCGCGGGCTTGCCCGCTCCCACAGGTTCCGCGTAGCTGCGAAGGATTGCTGTACCTGTGGGATCGTCAGATCAGGCTCAGGAAGGCTTCGCGCCAAGCAGCATTTGCCGGCAACGCCAGGAAATGCGGGTTGAGCAACGACTCCCGCGCCGGGTACCGGAACGGCAAGCCATCCAGCCCGATTACCTCCCCACCAGCCCCTTCCACCACCCCCTGCGCCGCCGCGGTATCCCACTGCGAGGTCGGTGCCAGGCGGGGATAGCAATCAGCGCTGCCCTCGGCCAACAGGCAGAACTTCAACGAACTGCCGATATTGGCCAGCTCCAGTTCCCCCAACGCAGCCCCCAACCCGGCCAACAGCGCTTCCTGTTCCGGGCTGGAATGGCGACGGCTGGCAACCACGGTGAAACGCCCACCTGCCGGCGGCTCGTCGCGAACCTGGATCGGCTGCGGAGCCTCACCCGCTTCCGCACGCCAGGCGCCCAACCCACGTCCACCGAAGTAGCAGCGCCCGTTGGTCGGCATGGATACCACGCCGAACACCACCTCGCCGTTTTCGACCAGGGCGATGTTGACCGTGAACTCCTCGCTGCCGGCGATGAATTCCTTGGTGCCATCCAGCGGGTCGACCAGCCACCAGCGGCTCCAGCCCTGACGCTCGGCCAGCGGAATGTTGCAGTCCTCTTCGGACAGCACCGGGATCTGCGGCGCCAGCGCCAGCAGGCCATCGGCAATCACCCGGTGCGCCGCCAAGTCGGCGGCGGTGACCGGCGAATCGTCGGCCTTGTTGGTCACGGCCACATCGGCGCGCCAGAACGGCAAGATCGCCTCGCCCGCCAACAGGGCCAGCTTGACCACTTCGTGCATCAGTTGCAGGTCGTTCATGCTTCCAGCAGCCCCCGCTGAATCAGCAGGTCACGCGCCAGGTACAGCGCCGCCAAGGCACGCCCCTCGGTGAACTGTGGGTGCATGGCCAGGGCCGAGAGCTCGCGCAGGTTAACCTTGTCGACCCGCATCGGCTCCGGCTCATCGCCCTCCAGGCGCTCCTCGTACAGGTCGCTGGCCAGCACCACCTGGATCTTCTGGCTCATGTAGCCCGGCGACAGCGACAGCTCGGTAAGGTGCTCCAGCTGGCGAGCGCCATAGCCGGCTTCTTCCTTGAGCTCCCGGTCGGCTGCCGCCAGCACGTCCTCGCCCGGCTCGATCAGGCCTTTGGGCAACGACAGCTCGTATTCGTCGGTGCCGCCGCAGTATTCCTCCACCAGCACCGCGTGCTCGGCATCGAGCATGGCCACGATCATCACCGCCCCATAACCATTACCCCGGCCCACCAGGCGCTCGTAGGTACGCTCGTTGCCATTGCTGAAGCGCAATTGCACGGCTTCGACGCGAAACAGGCGGCTGCTGGCGACGATTTCGCGGCTGAGGACGGTGGGTTTCTGGCGCATGGGGCGGCTCCTTGGCGTGAACGGGTTACTATACCGTGGCTTGCCGACTGATCGAGAGTTTCCCATGCCTGTTCTTCCCTGGTCCGCCATCGATACCGTCCTGCTGGACATGGATGGCACCCTGCTCGACCTGCATTACGACAACCGCTTCTGGCTGGACCACCTGCCCCAGCGCTATGCGCAGCTGCACGGGGTGAGCCGGGCCATGGCGGAAATGGAACTGCAGCCGCTGTTCGAACGCAATGCCGGCACGCTTAACTGGTATTGCCTGGACTTCTGGAGCCGCGAACTGCGGCTGCCGATCCGTGAGCTGAAACAGGAAATCGCCGACCTGATCGCCCTGCGCCCGGATGCCGACACTTTCCTTGCCGCGATCCGCGACGCGGGCAAGCGCGTGGTGATGATCACCAATGCGCACCGGGATTCGCTGTCACTGAAGCTGGAGCGGGTGGAGCTGGCGCCTTACTTCGAACGGCTGATCAGCTCGCATGACTACGGCTACCCGAAAGAAAGCCCGCAGTTCTGGGATGCATTGCAGGCGGACATAGGCTTTGAACCGGAGCGCAGCCTGTTTATCGATGACACCCTGGCGATTCTGCGCAGTGCGCGACGGTTTGGCGTGGGGCATCTGCTGGCGGTGCGCCAGCCGGATAGCCAGGCAGGGCCGCGGGATACCGAAGAGTTTGCGGCGGTCGAGGATTACCGGGAGCTATTGGTCGGCCTGTGAGGCCCCATTCGCGGGCATGCCCGCTCCCACAGGTACAGCGCCACATTCACGGCTGGCGCTGTACCTGTGGGAGCGGGCGAGCCCGCGAAGAGGCCGGTACAGGCTGCAGAGATCAGTCAGGAATACGCAACACCTGCCCCGGATAGATCTTGTCCGGGTGCTTGAGCATCGGTTTGTTGGCCTCGAAGATCTTCTGGTACTTGTTGGGGTCGCCATACACCTTCTTCGAAATGGCGCTCAACGTATCACCCTTCTCCACCGTCACGAACCGCGCGGCCTGGGCCACCGGCCCGGTCACGGTGATCTGGTCGTCGACACTGGCAACGCCTGCGACGTTACCCGCCGCCAGGATGATCTTCTCCTTCTCCTCCTGGCTGGCCACCTCACCCTTGAGGATGATCGTGTCTCCCTCTACAGTGGCCGTGATATTCGGGTTGCCCAGGCCGACACTTTCCACGTGTTTCTTCAGTTGCTCTTCGGCATTGGCATTGCCGGGGGTCAGCAGGTCGATCAACTTCTCGCCCGCTTCCTTGACGAAACTGAACAAGCTCATAACGCTCCCCTTGTTGACGAAACCTCGGACACAGCAGTCTAGGCCAGCTTTTCCCCTGGCGCCCCATGCGACCAATCGACGCGGTCTATCAAGGCATAGACCCTAGCGATTAGACGCCGCCGGCCCGCACGCCTAGGCTTGTGCTATCTGAAAGTTGCCGATAGTCCGATGAACAGTCAGCCCCGATGAACAGCAAGCCTCCGGTCTGCGCGGCCTCATCGCCCTTGACCATGCCCGCCGCCAGCAACACCTACGATTACGTCCAGCTCAACGATGCCAGACGCGACAGCACGCCCCTGGCCGAAGAAGTGGCCCTGGCCATTGCCTACAACGGCCTGAACCAGGCGGTGATGCTGGTCAGCCCCACCGACCTGGAAGACTTCGCCGTCGGCTTCAGTGTCGGCAGCGGCATAGTCGAAGGCACAACGGAAATCTACGACCTGAAACTCTCCGGCAGCGGCTCGGCAATGTACGCCGACCTGGAGATTTCCAGCCGTGCGTTCTGGAACCTGAAAAACCAACGCCGCCAGTTGGCCGGCACCAGTGGTTGCGGCCTGTGCGGGGTCGAAGCGCTGGAGCAGGCACTGCCAGAGCTGGCCAAGCTGCCTGGCGCACCTTTGCCACCCGCGCAATGGTTGGTCGGCCTGCGTGAGCGCATCGATGCCTTCCAGCCCCTCGGCCAGCACTGCGGCGCGGTGCATGCGGCGCTGTTCATGGACCGCCACGGCGAACTGCTGCTCGGCCGCGAAGACATCGGCCGGCACAACGCCCTCGACAAGCTGATCGGCGCCTTGCTGCGCCAAGGCATCGACAGCCAGGGTGGCCTGGCCATCGTCACCAGCCGCTGCAGCCTGGAGCTGATCCAGAAGGTGCTGCGGGCCGGTATCCAGACCCTGGTCAGCCTGTCGGCGCCCACCGGCCTTGCCCTGCAATGGGCGCGCAAGCACAACCTCAACCTTATCCATCTGCCCAAGCACAGCGCACCGCGGGTCTACAGCCCAGCGGCGGAGTCGTAACAGTCGTGACCTCGTACCAACACCTCCCGGACAACGCCCCAGCCTCCTCCCCTCGCTACAAGCCCTACCACGGCCCCGCCGGTGGTTGGGGCGCGCTGCGCAGCGTGGCCAAGGCCTGGGTTGGCAGCGATAACGCGCTGAAGAACATTCGCGCGCTGCTCAAGACCAACCAGAACGGCGGCTTCGATTGCCCCGGCTGCGCCTGGGGCGACTCGCCGGAAAGCGGCATGGTCAAGTTCTGCGAGAACGGTGCCAAGGCAGTGAACTGGGAGGCGACCAAGCGCCGCGTCGATGCCGCCTTTTTCGCCCGCTACAGCGTCACTTCGCTGCTGCAGCAGAGCGACTACTGGCTGGAGTACCAGGGGCGCCTGACCGAGCCGATGGTCTATGACGCGTCCAGCGACCGCTACCAGCCGATCAGCTGGGAAGCCGCCTTCACCCTGATCGCTCGCGAGTTGAACAAGCTGGCCAGCCCTGACCAGGCCGAGTTCTACACTTCGGGGCGCGCCAGCAACGAAGCAGCGTACCTGTACCAGCTGTTCGTGCGGGCCTACGGCACCAACAACTTCCCCGACTGCTCGAACATGTGCCACGAGGCCAGCGGCGTGGCCCTGGGGCAAAGCGTCGGGGTCGGCAAGGGCACCGTCACCTTCGACGACTTCGAGCACGCCGACGCGATTTTCGTCTGGGGCCAGAACCCCGGTACCAACCACCCGCGCATGCTCGACCCGCTGCGCGATGCGGTAAAGCGCGGTGCCCAGGTGGTGTGCATCAACCCGCTCAAGGAGCGTGGCCTGGAGCGCTTCCAGCACCCGCAGAACCCGCTGGAAATGCTGACCAACAGCGACCGGCCGACCAACACCGCATTCTTCCGCCCGGCCTTGGGCGGCGACATGGCGCTGCTACGCGGCATGGCCAAGTTCGTCCTGCAATGGGAACGCGAAGCCCAGGCCAACGGCGAACCGGCAGTCTTCGACCACGCCTTCATCGCCGAACATGGCCATGGCGTCGACGACTACCTGGCGGTAGTGGATGCCACCCCGTGGGAGCACATCCAGACCCAGTCCGGCCTGGCGCTGGCCGATGTCGAACTGGCCGCGCGCATGTACTGCCGTGGCAAGCGGGTGATCATGTGCTGGGCGATGGGCATTACTCAGCACCGCCACTCGGTGCCGACCATCCAGGAAATCGTCAACCTGCAGATGCTGCGCGGCAATATCGGCGTGCCAGGCGCAGGCCTGTGCCCGGTGCGTGGCCACAGCAACGTGCAGGGTGACCGCACCATGGGCATCAACGAGCGCCCGCCGGTGGCCCTGCTGGACGCCATCGAGCAGCGCTTCGGCTTCCCCGTGCCCCGGCACAATGGCCATAACACCGTCGAGGCGATCCACGCCATGCTCGACGGACGGGCCAAGGTATTTATCGGCCTGGGCGGCAACTTCGCCCAAGCCACGCCGGACACCGAGCGCACCGCCCAGGCACTGCGCAACTGCGAGCTGACCGTGCACATCAGCACCAAGCTCAACCGCAGCCACCTGGTGCACGGCAAGCAGGCACTGATCCTGCCGTGCCTGGGGCGCACTGACATCGACCTGCAGGCAGAAGGGCCACAGGCGGTAACGGTAGAGGACTCGTTCAGCATGGTCCACGCCTCCAATGGCCAGCTGAAGCCGCTGTCGACGCAGATGCGCTCGGAGCCGGCGGTCATCGCCGGTATCGCCGCCGCCACCCTGGGCAAGAAGCCCGTGGACTGGCACTGGCTGGTGGCTGACTACGACCGTATCCGCGAGCTGATCGGCGACACCATCGCCGGCTTCAGCGGCTTCAACCAGCGCCTGCGCGAGCCGGGCGGTTTCTACCTGGGCAACAGCGCCGCCAGCCGCGAATGGAATACCAGCAACGGCCGCGCGAACTTCAAGGCCAACCTGCTGCCCGACACGCTGCTCGACGAGCGTGTACGCGCCAGCGGCCAGGTGCCAGACCTGATCATGCAGTCGATGCGCTCGCACGATCAGTACAACACCACCATCTACGGCCTGGACGACCGCTACCGTGGCGTGCGTGGCCAGCGCGAGGTGCTGTTCGCCAACGAAGCCGACATCATCCGCCTGGGCTTCCAGCCGGGGCAGCAGGTCGACATCGTGTCGTTGTGGGGGGATGAGCATGTACGCCGCGTGCATGGCTTCACCCTGCTGGCATTCGACATCCCGGCCGGGCAGGCGGCGGCGTACTACCCGGAGGTGAACCCGCTGGTGCCGCTGGAAAGCATTGGCGATGGCAGCCATACGCCGACGTCGAAGTTCATTGCCATCAAACTGGAGCGTGCGCGGGACGACGGGCGCATCCTGTAGGAATGGTGTTGGCCCTTTCGCGGGCGTGACCGCGAAGAGGCCGGAAGCCGTGCCGCCAAAAACGAAAAAAGCCCTGTTCCATCAAGGTTCAGGGCTTCGTCATAAAGGTCTCAGACAGCGAAAAAACGATAAAGTTTCACAGTAAATACAGTAAGTTAGAGAATTGTGTACAACTCGTGTTACTCGTCGGATTTCCGTTGCCAGCCGCGCCTGTAAGGCTCAAAAATCGCCCCGTCATCCTAATGAGGCTCTCTTGATGAAGAAGTACTCCTCGATACTGTTGTTGTCTTTCAGCTTGCTCAGCGGCGTTGCCATGGCAGGCGGCACCACCGAGGCCGGCATTGGCGGCGCATTGGGTGGGGTACTGGGCTCCGTGGTGGGCAACTCCATCGGTGGTAGCACCGGCGGCGCCATTGGTGCCGGCCTGGGCGGCGCGGCTGGCGGTGCCTTGGGTGCCGACAAGCGTCAGCGTGGGGAAGCCGCAATCGGCGGCGCGCTGGGCGCAGCAGGCGGTAACGTGGTCGGCCGCTCCGTGGGCGGCACTACCGGTAGCTACATTGGCGCGGCAGCCGGCGGTGGTGCCGGTGGCGCACTGGGTAACTACATGGGTAAGGAGGCCGACAGAGACGATTACCACGAAGGCCGCCGTTACCGTCGTGGTTATGACGACGACCGCCGCCACTGGGACCGCGGCCATCATTACGGCCATCGCAAGCACAAGCGCCACTGGCGCGACTAACGCCTGAGGGCCCTGCCCCGGCAACAAAAGCCCCGCCCCTGCCAGCGGGGCTTTTTTATGCCTGCTGTTCCAGCACTACACCAGACAGGATCACCTGCAGCGTCTCTGGCAATGCCACTGGCCGGCCACTGGCGCGATCGATGAACACCTGCACCACCGTGCCTGCCGCACACGCCTCCGGCTCCCCTGGGCGGAACAGGGCCAGGCGGTACTCCACCGTACTGCCCGCCAGGCGCGTCACCCCCAGCCCCACTTCCAGTACATCCGGGAACCCTGGCAGCGCGTAGAAATCCGCCGCCGAACTGACCACGAAGGCCGCCAGCTCGCCGTCACGCAGGTCCAGTTCGGCCTGTTCGACGAGGAACGCTTGGATGGCGGTTTCGAAAAAGCCATGCACGGTGGCACCGGCGACGTGGCCATTCAGGTCATTGTCCTGGGGGCGAGTGAGGATGGGGTGGAAGTGGGAGAAGGCAGTGCGCTGAGGGGATTCGGTCATCTGGCTGGCTCTTGTCTTCGCAATGAATGCTGACAGTGAAACAGAAAAACCGGTTTCCCGCTGCTTGTGCCGGCCTCTTCGCGGGTCACGATCCTCTGTAGGAGCGGCCTTGTGTCGCGATGGGCCGCAATGCGGCCCCGGGGGTTTCAGCTTCCATGCCTGAATTGCCGGGGCTGCTTTGCAGCCCATCGCGACACAAGGCCGCTCCTACAAGAGACTGCACTCGCCGGGAATCAGAAAACAAAAAAGCCGCCCCAAGAGGCGGCTTTCTCGTTGCAGGCGGGTGCAGCTTACAGCTGCGGGCCAGCGGCCTTGATGGCGTCGGAAACTTCGAACTTCTTGAAGTTTTCGATGAACAGCTTGGCCAGGCCTTTGGCGGCCTCGTCGTAGGCAGCCTTGTCAGCCCAGTTGGTGCGCGGGTTGAGCAGCACGGTATCAACGCCTGGAACGGCCTTAGGCACGTCCAGGTTGATGATGTCCAGGTGCTCGGTTTCGGCACCGATCAGCGCGCCGCTCTGGATCGCAGCGATCACGGCACGGGTGGTCGGGATGCTGAAGCGCTTGCCAACGCCGTAGCCACCGCCGGTCCAGCCGGTGTTGACCAGGTAGACCTTCGAGTCGAAGCCCTTGATACGCTTGATCAGCAGCTCGGCGTATTCGCCAGCCGGGCGCGGGAAGAACGGGGCGCCGAAGCAGGTGGAGAAGGTCGACTTGATGCCGCTGCCCGAACCCATTTCGGTGGAACCGACCAGCGCGGTGTAGCCGGACAGGAAGTGGTAGGCCGCCTGCTCGTTGTTCAGGATCGAAACCGGCGGCAGTACACCAGTCAGGTCGCAGGTCAGGAAGATGACTGCGTTCGGCTCGCCGCCCAGGTTCGCTTCGGAACGCTTGGCAACGTGCTCCAGCGGGTAGGCCGCACGGCTGTTCTGGGTCAGGCTGACATCGGTGTAGTCGGCGTGCTTGTTGGCGTCGAGAACGACGTTTTCCAGCACGGCGCCATGCTTGATGGCTTTCCAGATGACCGGCTCGTTCTTCTCGGACAAGTCGATGCACTTGGCATAGCAGCCGCCTTCGATGTTGAAGACCACGCCCTCGCCCCAGCCGTGCTCGTCGTCACCGATCAGGTAACGGCTTTCGTCGGCCGACAGGGTGGTCTTGCCGGTGCCGGACAGGCCGAAGAACAGGGTTACATCGCCTGCTTCGCCGATGTTGGCGGCGCAGTGCATCGGCAGTACGTCGGCAGCCGGCAGCAGGAAGTTCTGTACCGAGAACATGGCTTTCTTCATTTCGCCGGCGTAGCGCATGCCAGCGATCAGAACCTTCTTCTGAGCGAAGTTGATGATCACGCAACCATCGGAGTTGGTGCCGTCACGCTCAGGCTCGCACACGAAGTTGGCGACGTTGAGGACCTGCCACTCGCCACGACCAGCCGGGTTGTACTGCTCCGGGTTGATGAACAGGCAACGACCGAACAGGTTCTGCCAGGCAGTCTGGGTGGTCATCTTCACCGGCAGGTAGTGCTCGGCGGCCGCCCCTACGTGAACGTAGGAAACGAAGTGATCCTGGGCGTTGTTGAACGCCTCGACGCGGTCCCACAGGGCATCGAACTTGTCGGCCGGGAACTTGCGGTTGATCGGGCCCCAGGCAATGGCATCCTGGGTGGAAGGTTCTTCGACGATGAAACGGTCAGCCGGCGAACGGCCTGTACGGTGACCAGTCTCCACGACCAGTGCGCCAGTATCGGCTAGTACGCCTTCACCGCGTTGCAGCGCTTCTTTTACCAGCTCATCGACGCTCAGGTCGGTGTACACGGTGTTTTTGGCTTGCGTCATGAGATACCCCATCCGGCCCGAGGCCGAGTGCTCCAAACGTTTTGTAGTTGTCTTGAAAAAACTACTACAGCGAAAAAAGTGGCCGGATTATGCCAGAAACGCCCAAAAAAAGTAGGCCCCTCCTGTCAGAACTGCGCTTTTGCGCAATTCGACAGGAGATTATCCTGTAGTTAAACGTTTCAGTGACGAGTTTCTGAGGCTACGTCAGTGCCGCCACCAGCAAACAGTTGCGCCACATCGCTGGCGTCGAAGAAATAGCGCTCGTTGCAGAACTGGCAATCGATCTCAACCTGCCCGCCGCATTCTTCCACCAGCGCCTTGGCATCGTGCTCGCCCAAACTGACCAGCGCATTGCCGGAACGTTCGCGAGAGCAGCTGCAGTTGAAGCGCAGCGGCTGGATATCGAACAAGCGCACAGCATCTTCGTGGTACAGGCGGTGCAACAGGGTTTCGTTGTCCAGCGCCCACTCATCGGCCTTGAGCGTGGTGGCCAATGCCACAACATGCTGCCAGCTTTCTTCACGCTCTTCATCGTCCGGCTGGCGATCGCGCGGCAGTTGCTGCAGCAGCAGGCCACGGGCCTTGCCGCCTTCGGCGTTGAGCCAGAAGCGCGTGTTGAGCTGTTGCGACTGGACGAAGTAGTTGGTGAAACACTCCGACAGGGTGGCGCCGTCGAGGTCGACAGTGCCCTGGTAGCGCTGGCCCTTGACCGGATCAATGGTCAGGGTCAGGTGGCCGTCAGGCATCAGCTGCGACAGGGTCGCATTCGCCGGGATCTGGTCCGCTTCGTAGCGGGCCATGCCACGGATGTCCCGGTCACCCGAACATTCGACCATCAACAGCGGGATCGGCCCTGCGGAACGCGCCTGCAGAATCAGCAGGCCGTCGAACTTCAGCGCCCCCACCAGCAAGGCGGTGGCGGCCATCAGCTCGCCCAGCAGTGCCTGCACCGGCTGCGGGTACTCATGACGCGCCAGCACCGCGGCGTAGCTGTCATCGAGAGACACCCACTCGCCGCGCACATCGCGCTCGTCGAAGATGAAACGTTGGGTGAAATCGGTATCAGGCAAGTCGCTCATAGGTTTTGGCTATCTGAAAAATGATGACAAAATGGTTACAAGGGTTGTCGGAAAACATGCGAGAACCCCGTGACAGAGCGCTCACAAGGCGCTCCGATTCCTGTTTGCAATAGAGGTATTTTATGGACAATCGACCACTGTTCCAAGCAAGGTGGTCCTGGGGGCCATTGGCAGCCTGTACGCTGCTTCCTATCGCTCTACTGTGTTTCTGGTTATGGCCCATTGGCCAGATCTTGTGCCTGACTTTCGACGAGTGGCTGTTCCACAGCCTGAATGCGCCGCTGGCCGACAACACCACCTGGCGCTACATCTGGACCGTCGGTAGCCTGCGCCCATTCGACATCGTCGTCGGCCTGATCCTTCTGGCAGTGCTTATCCGTGGCGACTGGGTGTTCAAGGCAACCCAGGTGCGCCAGGCCTTTTTCGGCTTCCTGGTCACGCTAATCCTCTTAGTGGTGATTCGCGCGCTGTTTTCCAAGTGGGTTGATGCAGCCGGCTGGCAGCACAAGAGCCCTTCGATGATGTTCGACGAGGTGGTGCACCTCAGCGACTACTATCCGAACCTGGAGGCGGTCTGGGAGCTCAAGGACCGTTCCAGCAAGAGTTTCCCGGGCGATCATGCCTCGGTGCTGCTGGTCTGGGCGCTGTTCATGAGCGTGTTCAGCCGCCGCCTGGTGCAGTACCTGGTGGTCTGGGGGTTGGCGGTTTTGTTCATGTTGCCGCGCCTGGTGGCCGGTGCCCACTGGGGGCAGGATGACTACATCGGCGGGCTGCTGATGGCGGTGCTGGCGTTGGGCTGGAGCTGCTATACGCCGCTGGCGGCCAAGGGAAGTGCGGTGCTGATGCGCTGGACGGCGCCGGTGTTCGCGATCGCGGCCAAGTTACCGTTGGTCGGGCGCTTGGCGGTGACCCGCTAGATCCTTGGGGCTACTGCGTAGCCCATCGCGGCACAAGGCCGCTCCTACAGGGGGGCGCAGGCCTCAGGCCTTGTGCTGGCTGCCGTGGCCTCATCGCCGGCAAGCCAGCTCCCACAGGGATTGCACAAGTTTCAGGGCTTGCGCAGTACCTGTGGGAGCTGGCTTGCCGGCGATGGGCCGAAAAGCGGCCCCGGCTATTCGAAGCTCCCATGCAACTGGTGAATCTGCCGCCGCTGCTTCTTGGTCGGCCGCCCATCGGTGGTCACGCCCATCGCCCCGGCCTTGCGCAGTTCCGCCGCCTGTTCACGCCGGCGCACGCTGTCCTCGGTCTCTTCGTACAACGTCTGCGCCTCTGGCGCCCCACGCCGCACCACCGACAGAGCCTTCACCACCACGGTGCGCTCGTCGAACCCGGTGCGCAGCACGAACTCGTCACCCACCCGCGGCTCCTTGCCCGGCTTGCAGCGCTCACCCCGGCAATGCACCTTGCCGCTCTCGATCGCCGCCTTGGCCAGCGCGCGAGTCTTGTAGAAGCGTGCCGCCCACAGCCATTTGTCCAGGCGGACCTTGTCGTCGTCTTCGGCTTTTTGTGCCATCCCGTTACCTCGAACGCTGTGTTTCATCGAACTGTACTACCGTAACGATCGGATGCAAAAAATCCCCGCCGTGCTTACAGTTCACCACCTCATCCGCAGGGTGCGTTTCGTGAAGACATTTGACCATTTGACTGTGATCGGCCTGCGCGAGTGGGTCGCCCTGCCCGACCTTGGCGTGGCCGGGCTGCGCGCCAAGATCGACACTGGTGCCAGCACCTCCAGCCTGCACGCCACCGAGGTGGAACCGTTCGAGCGCGACGGCCAGCCCTGGGTCCGCTTTACCGCACATCTTGGCTCGGTGGTGCAGTTGCGCCACCGCCGCTGCGAGGCACCGCTGGTGACCATGAAAACCATCAAGAGCTCCAACGGCCAGGCCCAGACCCGCTATGTCATCCGCACGTCACTGGCCCTGGGCGATGGTGTGTGGGAAGTGGAGTTCACCCTGGCCTGCCGCAAGAACATGCGTTATCGCCTGTTGCTGGGTTCCAAGGCCCTGATCCATGGTCAGCTGGTGGTCAACCCTGGCCTCAAATACGTACAAGACAAACCGGCCTTCCCGGCCACCCTTTCTACTGCCACAGGTGCTGCATGAAGATCGCTGTGCTGTCGCGCAATCCGCGTCTGTATTCCACCCGCCGCCTGGTCGAAGCCGGTACCCAGCGGGGCCACGAAATGGTGGTGATCGACACCCTGCGGGCCTACATGAACATTGCCAGCCACAAACCGCAGATCCACTACCGCGGCAAGCCGCTGGAAGGCTTCGACGCGGTGATCCCGCGCATCGGTGCATCGGTGACCTTCTATGGCTGCGCAGTGCTGCGCCAGTTCGAGATGATGGGTGTGTATCCGCTCAACGAGTCGGTAGCGATAGCCCGCTCCCGCGACAAGCTGCGTTCACTGCAATTGCTGTCGCGGCGCGGCATCGGCCTGCCGATTACCGGTTTCGCCCACTCGCCGGACGACATCCCCGACCTGATCCAGATGGTCAACGGCGCCCCGCTGGTGATCAAGGTACTGGAAGGTACACAGGGTATCGGCGTGGTGCTGTGCGAAACCACCAAGGCCGCCGAATCGGTGATCGAGGCGTTCATGGGGTTGAAGCAGAACATCATGGTGCAGGAATACATCAAGGAAGCGGGTGGCGCGGATATCCGCTGCTTCGTGGTCGGCGACAAGGTCATTGCGTCGATGAAGCGCCAGGCCAAGCCGGGCGAATTCCGCTCCAACCTGCACCGCGGTGGAGTGGCCAGCCTGATCAAGATCACCCCGGAAGAACGCATGACCGCCATTCGCGCGGCCAAGGTGATGGGCTTGAGTGTGGCGGGTGTGGATATCCTGCGCTCCAACCACGGGCCGCTGGTGATGGAGGTGAACTCGTCGCCGGGGCTGGAAGGCATCGAAGTGACCACCGGCAAGAACGTGGCCGGCATGATCATCGAGCATCTCGAGAAGAATGGCGGGCCTAATCAGACTCGGACCAAGGGTAAGGGCTGATTCAAGCCTGTACCGGCCCTATCGCCGGCAAGCCAGCTCCCACAGGATTACCACGACCTTCAGGCTTGTGGATTACCTGTGGGAGCTGGCTTGCCGGCGATAGGGCCGGTGCAGCCAACCAGATTCATACAGCATTACGCGGCAGCAACAGTCCCAAAGGCAACCGTACCCGCGCCTCGATCCCGCCACCAGAGCGATTGCGCAACTCCACATTCCCACCATGCTGCGCCGCGATCCGCTTGACGATCGCCAGCCCCAGCCCGGTGCCCTTGCCCCCCCGGGCCCGGTCACCACGAATGAACGGGTTGAAGATGGTCTCCAGCTCCGACTCGTCGATCCCCGTCCCGCGGTCCAGCACGCTCAGCACCACATACGGCGCACTCTCGTCGCCCGACACATAGGCGGCCACCTCGACCCCTTTGCCGGCGTGGTGCAGGGCGTTGCCGATCAGGTTGCCCAGCATGCGCTTGAGCGAAACCCGGCGCAGCGGGAACGGTGGGATCGGCTCCAGGCACAACCGCACCCGTTCTTCCGGCTGGTTGTACGGCGCCACCACTTCGCGCACCAGGTCGGCCAGGTCGACCTCCTCAACCGGCTCGTCACGCCCATCGCGGATAAAGGCCAGGAACTGGTCGAGGATCGCGTCCATGTCCTCGATATCGCGGACCATGTCGTCACTCAGTTCGCTGTCGCTGTCCAGCAACGACAACGACAGGCGCAGGCGCGTCAGCGGTGTGCGCAGGTCGTGGGAAACCCCGGCCAGCATCAGCTCGCGCTCGCGCCCGGCCTGCTCGACATCCTCGGCCATCTGGTTGAAGGCCTTGTACACCTCGGTCATCTCGCTGGGCGTATCGCTGATCGGCAGGCGCACGCTGCGCCCCTGGCCCAGCTGCCGGGCGGCGAACACCAGGCGCTTGAGCGGCTGGTTCAGCTGGCGCACGAAGATCCAGGCCGAAGCTGTGGACAACAGGCCGATGGCCAGGAACCAACCCAGCACGTTCCAGATCTTCTGCCCACGCAGCGGGTGCGGGTACAGCGGTACCTTCAACCAGCCCGGCCCCAGGCTTGGCGCATTGACCCACAACGCCGGCGGCGCATGAATGCGCAGCCGTACCTCGGTGTCTTCACCCAACTCGGCCTGCATCTGCCGTTGGTAGATTTCGCTGTAGGGCCAGTGCTGCTCACCCTCGGGCACGCCCGAGCCGGTGACCCGGATAAGGCCTGCCGCTTCGGCGATCTTGTCGCGGTTTTCTTCGTCGGCCGCCCAATAGGCGCGCAGGGTCAGCGCAACACCGTGGCTGTACTGACGGTCGACCAGCACGTCCTCGTTCATCAGCAGGTAGACCAGGGTCAAGGCCTTGGAGAACAGGACGACGATCAACACCAGCCACAGGGTGCGGGCGAAGAAACTTTGCGGAAACCAGAGCGGTGTTTTCATCGACGGCGCGGCATCATTTACCGGCGTTTCCGTCCGGCACGAACACGTAGCCCACGCCCCACACGGTCTGGATATAACGCGGCTTGGACGGGTCCGGCTCGATCATGCGGCGCAGACGCGAGATCTGCACGTCGATGGAGCGTTCCAGCGCATCCCATTCACGGCCACGCGCCAGGTTCATCAGCTTGTCGCGGGTCAGCGGCTCGCGCGCGTGCATCACCAGCGCCTTGAGCACGGCGAATTCGCCGGTAGTGAGCATGTGCACTTCGTCGCCACGCTTGAGTTCGCGGGTGGCCAGCGACAGCTCGTAGTCGCCGAAGGTGACCGACTCGTCTTCGCTACCCGGCGCACCCGGCACGCTCGGTGCCTGGCGGCGCAGCACGGCCTTGACCCGGGCCATCAGCTCGTCCGGGTTGAACGGCTTGCCCAGGTAGTCGTCTGCGCCCAGCTCCAAGCCCTTGATACGGCTGAGCTCGTCACCCTTGGCGGTGAGCATGATGATCGGGATCTGGTTGTTCTGCTGGCGCAGGCGCTTGCACGCCGACAGGCCATCCTCGCCGGGCAGCATCAGGTCGAGCACCACCAGGTTGAACACCTCACGCTGCAGCAGGCGGTCCATCTGCTCGGTGTTGGGCACCGCACGGGCACGGTAGCCCTTGCTGGTGAAGAAACGTTCCAGCAGGCTGCTCAGCCCCGGGTCGTCGTCGACGATGAGAATCTTGTCACCTTCAGCGGTGTTTGGCGTGCCGGTCATGAATAACTCCTCTGATATCGCCGCGCATTATGGCGTAGCCATTGCTGCACGTTGCGTGAGCATTGTTAGCAGATTTTTCCCCCGGCGCCAGTTCCGGCTGGCCGGGCGCCATCACCGCAAGCCGTTTGCGATGGGTATAATGCGCGGCTTTCATCCAGCGCCGCCGGGCGACAGGCCCACAGGCGACCCCCGTATTCACAAATGTCAGGTGGTTTACATGGACAGCATCAACAGCCGTATCGCCGAGGAACTGGGCGTACGCCCCCAGCAGGTCGAGGCGGCCGTGGGCCTGTTGGACGAAGGCTCGACCGTGCCCTTCATCGCCCGCTACCGCAAGGAAGTGACCGGTAGCCTGGACGACACCCAGCTGCGCCATCTGGAAGAGCGCCTGCGCTACCTGCGCGAACTCGACGAGCGCCGTGCCAGCATCCTGGCCAGCATCGAGGAGCAGGGCAAGCTGACCCCGGAACTGGCTCGCGAGATCAAGCTGGCCGATACCAAGACCCGCCTCGAAGACCTGTACCTGCCGTACAAGCAGAAGCGCCGCACCAAGGGCCAGATCGCCCTGGAAGCCGGCCTCGGCGAGCTGGCCGACGGCCTGTTCAACAACCCAGACCTTGCCCCGGAAAGCGAAGCCGCACGCTTCGTCAACGCCGACAAGGGCGTGGCCGACGTCAAGGCCGCGCTGGAAGGCGCCAAGTACATCCTCATGGAGCGCTTCGCCGAAGACGCCGCCCTGCTCGACAAGCTGCGCAGTTTCCTCAAGCAGGAGTCGGTGCTCAGCGCCCGCGTCGTGCCTGGCAAGGAAGAGGAAGGCGCCAAGTTCCGTGACTACTTCGCCCATGACGAACTGCTGCGCAACGCGCCGTCGCACCGCGCCCTGGCAATTTTCCGCGGGCGTAACGAAGGCGTGCTGAGCGCCTCGCTGAAAGTCGGCGAAGAACTGCCCGGCACCCTGCACCCGTGCGAACTGATGATCGGCAACCACGTCGGCATCGAGAACCGCAACCGCCCGGCCGACAAGTGGCTGGGCGAAGTGGTGCGCTGGACCTGGAAGGTCAAGCTCTACACCCACCTGGAAACCGACCTGTTCGGCGAGCTGCGCGACAACGCCGAAGGCGAGGCGATCAATGTGTTCGCCCACAACCTGCACGACCTGCTGCTGGCCGCCCCGGCCGGCCCGCGCGCCACCCTGGGCTTCGACCCGGGCCTGCGTACCGGCTGCAAGATCGCCGTGGTCGATGCCACAGGCAAGTTGCTGGACCACACCACGGTCTACCCGCACGCGCCGAAGAACGACTGGGACCGCACCATTTCGATCATGGCTGCGCTGTGCGCCAAGCACTCGGTGGAGCTGATCGCCATCGGTAACGGCACCGCCAGCCGCGAAAGCGACAAGCTGGTGGCGGAGCTGGTCAAGAAGTACCCAGCGCTGAAGATCACCAAGATCATGGTTTCCGAGGCCGGCGCTTCGGTGTACTCCGCATCGGAACTGGCCGCCCGCGAATTCCCGGACCTGGACGTGTCGATCCGTGGCGCCGTGTCGATTGCCCGCCGCCTGCAGGACCCGCTGGCCGAGCTGGTGAAGATCGACCCGAAATCCATCGGTGTCGGCCAGTACCAGCATGACGTGTCTCAACTGAAACTGGCGCGCGGCCTGGACGCCGTGGTCGAGGACTGCGTGAACGCCGTGGGCGTGGACGTCAACACCGCCTCGGTGGCCCTGCTGACGCGCATCTCCGGCCTTAACGCTACCCTGGCGCAGAACATCGTCGCCCATCGCGATGCCAACGGCCCGTTCGCCACTCGCGCGGCACTGAAAAAGGTCAGCCGCCTGGGTGAGAAAACCTTCGAACAAGCCGCCGGCTTCCTGCGTGTGATGAACGGCGACAACCCGCTGGATGCCTCCGCGGTGCACCCCGAGGCCTACCCGCTGGTGCAACGGATTGCCGCCGATACCGGCCGTGACATCCGCTCGCTGATCGGTGACAGCAGCTTCCTCAAGCGCCTGGACCCGAAGAAATTTACCGATGAAACCTTCGGCCTGCCGACCGTCACCGACATCCTGCAGGAACTGGACAAGCCTGGCCGCGACCCACGCCCCGAGTTCAAGACCGCCACCTTCCAGGACGGCGTCGAAGACCTCAAGGACCTGGAACCGGGCATGATCCTCGAAGGCGTGGTGACCAACGTCACCAACTTCGGTGCCTTCGTCGACATCGGCGTGCACCAGGACGGCCTGGTGCACATTTCGGCGCTGTCCGAGAAGTTCATCAAGGACCCGCGTGAAGCGGTCAAGGCCGGCGACGTGGTCAAGGTCAAGGTCATGGAAGTGGACATCCCGCGCAAGCGTGTCGGCCTGTCCATGCGCATGAGCGACACCCCGGGCGAGAAGGTCGATGGCAGCCGCGGCGGTAACCGTGGCAATGGCGGCAACCGCCAGCAGCAGGCGCCGCGCCAGCGCGAAACCGCCACCGCAGCACCGGCCAACAACGCCATGGCAGCCCTGTTCGCCAACGCCAAGCAGCTGAAGAAGAAGTGATGGACGTTCCACGCGAATACGTCGAAAGCGCCTTCAGCCAGCTCCTCGGCTGCCGCCTGCAACGCCTGGAAACAGGTGTTGCCGAGGTAGCCCTGGCGCTCGAGCCGCACCTGCGCAACCGTGGCCAGAAGTTGCATGGAGGGGCGATCTTCAGCCTGGTGGATATCGCCATGGGCCTGGCCTGCTCGGCCAGCCATGGTTTTGACCAGCAAAGTGTCACCATCGAATGCAAGATCAACTACATGCGCGCCGTCAGTGATGGCGAGGTGCTGTGCACCGCCCATGTGCTTCACGCCGGGCGGCGCACCCTGGTGGTCGACGCCGACGTAGTTCAGGGCGACAAGCTGGTGGCGAAAGCGCAAGGAACCTTCGCGGTTCTCTAGCTCACCAAGCATTATCTGCGGTATTTTCAGCAGTGCGCTGGCACTGCTGGATCCGCGTTAACCAGGCGACAACGCCAGTTCCTTTCTTCCTACCCTTGTAGACCGTTATCTCTACCCCCATATTGGGGCGACTGACGCGTGAAGGAATACATCTTGAGCGACCTCCTCAACCGCCGCCTGAGCCTGCTCGGCGCCAATCTTCCCCTGCTCAAGCAGTGCCTGCACGGTATTGAGCGCGAATGTCTGCGCGTGACCGACGAAGGTCGCCTGGCCCAGACCCCGCATCCGCAAGCCCTGGGATCGGCGCTGACCAACGAGCAGATCACCACCGATTATTCCGAGTCGCTGCTGGAGTTCATCACCCCGGCCCTGCCCGACCCGGCCAAGGTGCTGGAAAACCTCGAAGAAACCCACCGTTTCGTCTACAGCAAGCTGGGCGACGAATACCTGTGGAGCCCGTCGATGCCCTGTACGCTGCCGGCCGAGGAGGACATCCCGATCGCCGAGTACGGCAGCTCGAACATCGGCAAGCTCAAGCATGTCTACCGCAAGGGCCTGGCCCTGCGCTACGGCCGCACCATGCAGTGCATCGCCGGTATCCATTACAACTTCTCGCTGCCCGAAGCGCTGTGGCCGTTGCTGCGCTCCGCAGAAGGCGGCAGCGAGAGCGACCGCGACTACCAGTCGTCGGCCTATATCGCGCTGATCCGTAATTTCCGCCGCTACAGCTGGCTGCTGATGTACTTGTTCGGCGCCTCGCCGGCCCTGGACAAAGGCTTCCTGCGTGGCCGCCCGCACCAGCTCGAAGAGCTGGATGCCGAAACCTTGTACCTGCCCTACGCCACCAGCCTGCGCATGAGCGACCTGGGCTACCAGAGCAACGCCCAGGCCGGCCTCACGCCGTGCTACAACAACCTGGCCAGCTACACCGACAGCCTGCGCAAGGCGGTGGGCACGCCCTACCCGCCTTACGTCGAAGTCGGCACGCACGTGGATGGCGAGTGGGTACAGCTGAACACCAACATCCTGCAGATCGAGAACGAGTACTACTCGAACATTCGCCCCAAGCGCGTCACCTACACCGGCGAGCGGCCGATCCAGGCCCTGACCTCGCGCGGCGTGCAGTACGTGGAAGTGCGTTGCCTGGACATCAACCCGTTCCTGCCGGTGGGCATCGACCTGACCGAGGCGCGCTTCCTCGACGCGTTCCTGCTGTTCTGCGCGCTGGAAGACAGCCCGCAACTGGACAACGGCGAGTGTGGCCAGTGCACCAACAACTTCCTGACCGTGGTCAAGGAAGGCCGTCGCCCGGGCCTGGAACTGCGCCGCAATGGCCAGCCGATCGGCCTGAAGACCTGGGCCAGCGAGCTGATCGAGCGTATCCGGCCACTGGCCGATCTGCTCGACCAGGCGCAAGGCGGTGCAGAGCACGGCA
Organism: Pseudomonas sp. S1(2024); assembly: GCF_046557535.1. NCBI lineage: Bacteria > Pseudomonadati > Pseudomonadota > Gammaproteobacteria > Pseudomonadales > Pseudomonadaceae > Pseudomonas > Pseudomonas sp. S1(2024). The sequence continues at coordinate 19,811 of NZ_JBKGFP010000070.1, read as the reverse complement.
ATGCCCTGGATGCCCAGCAGGCCAAGGTCGACGACGCCTCGCTGACCCCGTCGGCCCAAGTGCTGGCGCGCATGACCGAGCATAACGAAAGCTTCGTCAAGTTCGCCCTGCGCCAGAGTCGTATTCACGCCGAAACCTTCCGCGAGCAGCCACTGCCGGTCGAACGCCAGCAGGCCTTCGAAACCCTCGCCCGCGACTCGCTGGCCGAGCAGTCGCGCCTGGAACAGCAGGAAGTCGGCGACTTCGACCTGTTCGTCGGCGCCTACCAGGCCAGCATCCTGGCGATCAGCAACTGATGACCCGCACTGCCACCCCGCGCAAGCCGCGCGCCAGCAGCCAGGCCAGGATCGAGGCGATCCTGGCTGCTGCACGCGAGTTGCTGGCCGAGCTGGGGGTGGCGAGCCTGTCGATCTACAGCGTGGCCGAGCGCGCACAGATACCGCCGTCGTCGGTGTACCACTTCTTCGCCAGCGTGCCGGCGCTGCTGGAGGCGTTGACGGCCGATGTGCACCGGGCCTTTCGGGAAGCGCTGAGCGCGCCGATCGACAGCAGTGCGTTCAACACCTGGCACGAGCTGTCACGGCTGATCGAGCAGCGGATGCTGAATATCTACAACGAGGACGCGGCGGCGCGGCAGCTGATCCTGGCCCAGCATGGCCTGAGCGAAGTGGTGCAGGCCGACCGGCAGCACGACATGGAACTGGGCGACTTGATGCACAAGTTGTTCGACCAGCATTTTCATCTGCCCGTGATGCCGGTGGATGTGGACGTGTTTGCCCTGGCCATGGAATTGAGTGACCGGGTGTATGCGCGGTCGGTGCAGTTGCATGAGGCGATCACCCCGCGCATGGCCGAGGAAGGCAAGCGAGTGTTCGAGGCGTATCTGGGGTTGTATCTGCCGCCATTTCTGGCCAAGCGTTAAATTTGATGGCCTCATCGCCGGCAAGCCAGCTCCCACAGGTACAGCACAAGGCCTGAAGCTTGTGGGCACCTGTGGGAGCTGGCTTGCCGGCGATTGGGCTGCAAAGCAGCCCCATGGCCAACACCCATCACAGCTTGGCGATGGACACTTCAGTCGATTTCACGAAGGCAATCACTTCACTGCCCACCTGCAGCTCCAGCTCACGCACAGAGCGGGTGGTGATGACCGAAGTGACGATGCCCGAGGCAGTCTGCACGTCGATTTCCGACAGTACCGGGCCTTCCAGGATTTCCTTCACGGTGCCTTTGAACTGGTTGCGAACGTTGATGGCTTTGATGGTCATGATTTGATTCCTTCTCTATGGCTTCAGTCTGGTAAGTGAGTCAGTGCGCCCAACGCAGTTGCGTGGGCAAAGGGGCTACAGGATCCGGCTCGGGCGCAGCGCCCGGGGCCGACAGAACACGGTTGAGCACTTCGCTCTCCAGCGCGGCCAGGCGGTGCGAACCACGCGCCCGAGGCCGTGCCAGGTCGACAGTGAGGTCGAGCCCGACTTCGCCGTCCTCGATCAGGATCACCCGGTCAGCCACGGCGACTGCCTCGCTGACATCGTGGGTAACCAGCAACACGGTGAAGCCGTGCTGACGCCACAGGCGTTCGATCAGTTGCTGCATCTCGATACGGGTCAATGCATCCAGCGCACCGAGCGGCTCGTCCAGCAGCAGCAGGCGCGGCTGGTGAATCAGCGCCCGGGCCAGGGCCACACGCTGCTTCTGGCCACCCGACAGAGCCGCCGGCCATTCATTGGCGCGATCGGCCAGGCCAACCGACTCCAACGCTTCCAGCGCACGCGGGCGCCAGTCGCCAGACAGGCCCAGGCCAACGTTGTCGATCACCTTCTTCCATGGCAGCAGGCGCGCGTCCTGGAACATCAGGCGGGTTTCTTCGCGGGCCTGTTCCAGCGGCGCGGCACCGGCCAGCAACTGGCCTGCAGTGGGCTGGTCGAGACCGGCCAGCAGGCGCAGCAAGGTGCTCTTGCCGCAGCCACTACGGCCGACGATCGCGACGAACTGGCCGGCAGGAATATGCAGCTCGATCCCCTTCAGCACTTCGCGCTGGCCAAAGGTCTTGCGCAGGCCGCTGGAAGCCAGCGGGATGCCACGCAGCAGGCGTGGCGGCTGTTCCTTGAGTACGGTCATGCGCCCTCCTTCTTCGCCACTTGATAGGCCGGGTGCCAGCGCAGCCACACACGCTCCAGGCCCCGGGCTGCGAGGTCGGCAAGCTTGCCGAGCACGGCATACAGGACGATGGCCAGCACTACCACGTCGGTCTGCAGGAACTCACGGGCGTTCATCGCCAGGTAACCGATGCCGGCATTGGCCGAAATGGTTTCGGCAACGATCAGGGTCAGCCACATGAAGCCCAGGGCAAAGCGCACGCCTACCAGGATCGAAGGCAATGCCCCGGGCAGGATCACCTGGCGGAACAGGCTGAAGCCGGACAAGCCATAGCTGCGCGCCATTTCCACCAGCGCCGGGTCGACGTTGCGGATGCCGTGATAGGTGTTCAGGTAGATCGGGAACAGCGTGCCCAGCGCCACCAGGAAGATCTTTGCCGACTCGTCGATACCGAACCACAGGATCACCAGCGGGATCAGCGCCAGGTGCGGCACGTTGCGGATCATCTGCACCGAACTGTCGAGCAGGCGTTCGCCCCAGTTCGACAGGCCGGTGATGAAGCCCAGCACCAGGCCGATGCTGCCACCGATGACGAAGCCCAGCCCGGCACGCCAGCCACTGATGGCCAGGTGGGTCCAGATCTCGCCGCTGCGCACCAGCTCGACGCCGGCGCTGACCACGGCGCTGGGCGCGGGCAGGATGCGCGTCGACAGCCAGCCGGCGCTGACCGCCAGTTGCCAGGCAGCCAGCAGCAGTACCGGCAGCGCCCATGGCGCCAGGCGCTGGCCAAGGTTGTTGGAAGTTGCACGACTCATGGCCTGGCCCTCAGCTCTGCGCAACGGACTTGGGCAGGATGTCGTTGGCCACCATTTCGCCAAACGGGCTCACATAGCCGCCGGCCTTGGCTTGCTCCGGGCGTTGCACATCCAGGTGCGGGAACAGCAGCTCGGCCACCCGGTACGACTCTTCCAGGTGCGGGTAGCCGGAGAAGATGAAGGTATCGATGCCCAGCTCGGCGTATTCCTTGACGCGTGCCGCGACGGTCGGGCCATCCCCCACCAGCGCGGTACCGGCACCGCCACGCACCAGGCCGACACCGGCCCACAGGTTGGGGCTGACCTCCAGCTTGTCACGGTTGCCGTTGTGCAGGGCGGCCATGCGTTGCTGGCCGACCGAGTCGAAGCGCGCCAGCGAGGCCTGTGCACGAGCGATGGTGTCGTCGTCCAGGTGCGAGATGAGCTTGTCGGCAGCGGCCCAGGCTTCTTCGTTGGTTTCCCGCACGATCACGTGCAGGCGGATGCCGAAGCGCACTTCGCGGCCCTGAGCAGCGGCTTTCTCACGCACCTGGGCGATTTTTTCAGCAACCGCACTCGGCGGCTCGCCCCAGGTCAGGTACAGCTCGACCTGCTCGGCGGCCAGGTCCTGTGCGGCTTCGGAGGAACCACCGAAATACAGTGGCGGGCGTGGTTGCTGGATCGGCGGGTAGAGCAGCTTGGCGCCCTTCACCTGGATGTGCTTGCCGTCGTAGTCGACCACCTCGCCTTCCAGCACCTTGCGCCAGATACGGGTGAACTCTACAGAGGCTTCATAACGTTCCTGATGGTTCAGGTGCAGGCCGTCACCGGCCAACTCGTCCGGGTCGCCACCGGTCACCAGGTTGAACAGCGCGCGGCCGTTGGACAGGCGATCAAGGGTTGCTGCCTGGCGTGCCGCCACGGTCGGCGAAATGATCCCGGGGCGCAGGGCGACCAGGAACTTCAGCCGCTGGGTCACCGGGATCAGCGATGCCGCGACCAACCAGGAGTCCTCGCAGGAGCGCCCGGTAGGTATCAGCACGCCACCAAAGCCGAGCCGGTCGGCCGCCTGGGCGATCTGCTGCAGGTAGCCATGGTCGACGGCGCGCGCGCCATCGGAGGTGCCCAGGTACTTGCCGTCACCGTGGGTAGGAAGGAACCAGAAGATGTCAAGGCTCATTGGAGTTGTCTCCTCAAGGGGGGCTCAGCCAGGGCGGCGCCCCGGCGCAGGCGAATCAATCAAGGCGCACTGGCGACCTTGGCCGGGGGTGTCCAGATCACGTCCTTGATGCTCAGCGGCTTGGGAATCAGCTTCAGTGCCTGGAACGTGTCGGCGATCTTCTGTTGCGCGGCCACCACTTCCGGGGTGAGCGGCGCGGCACCGTAGCCTTGGCGCTTGACCGAGGTCAGGGTGATGTCGGCAGGCAGGCCGAGCAGCGGCGCGACCTGGTCGGTCACTTCCTGCGGGTTGGCCTGGGACCATTCACCCACGGCACGCACTTCTTCGATCAGGGTGTTGATCACCGCCGGGTGCTGGGTCGCGTAGTTGCGGGTGGCCAGGTAGAACTGATGGTTGTCGACCAGGCCCTTGCCGTCACGCAGGGTATGAGCCTGCAGCTGTTTCTCGGCGGCAGCCTGGTACGGGTCCCAGATCACCCAGGCGTCCACGCTGCCGCGCTCGAAGGCGGCGCGGGCGTCGGCCGGGGGCAGGTACACCGGCTGGATGTCGCTGTATTTCAGGCCGGCGTCTTCCAGGGCGCGAACCAGCAGGTAGTGAACGTTGGAGCCTTTGTTGAGAGCGACTTTCTTGCCCTTGAGGTCTTTGACCGACTGGACCGGCGAGCCCTTAGGCACCAGGATCGCCTCGCTGTGCGGCGCTGGCGGCTCGTAGGCGACGTACAGCAGGTCGGCACCGGCGGCCTGGGCGAACACCGGCGGGGTTTCACCGGTGACGCCAAAATCGATGGAGCCGACGTTCAGCCCCTCAAGCAGTTGCGGGCCGCCGGGGAACTCGGTCCATTGCACCTGCACGCCCTGCTCGGCCAGGCGCTTTTCCAGCGTGCCCTTGGCCTTTAGCAGCACCAGGGTGCCGTATTTCTGGTAACCGATACGCAGGCTCTCGGCCTGGGCTTGGGTGATGGCGCCGAAGGACACAGCCGCCGCAAACAGGGCGACCAGACCGCGACGCAAGAAGACTGTGCGCATGGCGCTCTCCTGTGCGAGTGGGTTCGGGTTGCACCTGCTTGCCTCGTTGTCGGGCGAGTAAGGTGGTGAAGCGGGTTGGGCCGGTCAGATGCTCCAGCGAGCGCTGATCAGGCGTTCGTTCAATATGCCGGGCGCCACGGGGCGCGGCCGGCGGGCTAGTGCAACGTGGAAGGTTTCCAGCGCGTCCTGCAGGCGTTCTTCCAGCGCCGCCACCAGCTGCGCGGGCCTGGAGCCTTCTGCGTAGGCGACCTGGCTGTCGTCGGCGAAGATCCCTTGCAGGGTCTCTTGCGCCTTGAGTGCCGACAGCACGGGTTTCAGTGCGTAATCCACCGCCAGCATGTGGGCGATGCTGCCGCCGGTGGCGATAGGCAACACGATCTTGTGTGCCAGGGCGCGTTCGGGCAGCAGGTCGAGCAAGGTTTTCAGGGCTCCGGCGAACGAGGCCTTGTACACCGGCGTGGCGACGATCAGGCCATCGGCCTGGGCGACCAGCTGCTGGAAGTGCTGCACCTGCGGGCTGTCGAAACGAGCGTGCAGCAGGTCTTCGGCGGGAAAGTCGCGCACCTGGAACGTCACTACCTCGACGCCACGGTCCTGCAGCCACTGGCGAGAACGCTCCAGCAGCACGCCGGAGCGTGAACGGGTACTTGGGCTACCACCGATTGAGACGACCAGCATTGCAGCGCTTCCTTGTGTTCTGTTGGAGGTGACATTAACAGCCCCCGCATATATCTAGAAATCATATTTTTTCATTTGTTTATTCCATTTTTATCAAAAAACTGTTTTGGCACTTTCGCGGGTAAACCCGCTCCCACAGGGACCGCACAAGGCCTGAGACTTGCGCTATCCCTGTGGGAGCGGGTTTACCCACGAAGAAGCCAACGCAGTTTCAGCAGGCATAAAAAAGGGCCGTCGAAACGGCCCGAATATCCCTGCTTTGGCTAAGAGCAATGCAACGAGGAATCCTTTAACGATTGGGCTGCGGAGTCAGCCGCAGATAGGGTTTGACCGCCCGGTAACCTTTGGGGAAACGCTGCTTGATCTCTTCCTCGTCCTTCAGCGAGGGCACGATTACCACGTCGTCACCGTCCTGCCAGTTACCTGGCGTGGCGACCTTGTGGTTGTCGGTCAGCTGCAGCGAGTCGATCACCCGCAAGATTTCGTTGAAGTTGCGCCCGGTACTGGCCGGGTAGGTGATGGTCAGGCGCACCTTCTTGTTCGGGTCGATGACGAACAGCGAGCGCACGGTCAGGGTGTCGCTGGCATTCGGGTGGATCAGGTCGTACAGGTCGGACACCTTGCGGTCGGCGTCGGCAATGATCGGGAAGTTGACCACGGTGTTCTGGGTCTCGTTGATGTCATCGATCCAGCGGTGATGCGAATCGACCGGGTCCACCGACAGGGCGATGGCCTTGACCCCACGTTTGGCGAAATCGTCCTTCAGCTTGGCGGTCAGGCCCAGCTCGGTGGTGCACACCGGGGTAAAGTCGGCTGGGTGAGAGAACAACACCCCCCAGCTGTTGCCCAGCCACTCGTGGAAGCGGATCTTGCCTTCGCTGGAATCCTGTTCGAAATCGGGGGCGATATCGCCGAGTTTTAGGCTCATGGGCTGCGGCTCCTGTGCTGGGTTCTGTACCGTGTGGGTTCAATGTGCCTGCATTCGATTAAAAATAAAAAGAATAAATACTGATTTATTTATAACCAAAATACATACGAAATTGCAGACACAAAAAAGCCTCGCAATAGGCGAGGCTTCTTGTTCAGCTACGGCTTACAGGAAGTTGTAAGTGTAGTTCACGATGAAGCGAGTCTGGTCTTTGTCCGCGCTGCTCTCACCGCTACCACGGTAGACGCCCTGACGCAGGCTGAAGCCCAGGCCTTTGAGAGTGCCTTGCTGCAGGGTGTAGTCGACGCGTGCGTCACGTTCCCATTCGTTATAGCTGCCGTCACCCGACTTGTTGCGGATGTCGTCGCCACGCAAGTAGGCCACCGAAGCCTTCAGGCCTGGAACGCCCAGGGACGCGAAGTCATAGGAGTACTGACCGAAGGTGGTGTTCTCACCGGCACGAGCGAACTGGTTGATCATGCTGTCGGTGAACAGGTAGAAGCTCGAGCCGCCATTGCCTTCCAGCGACGAAGTGGAGCCGTCCTTGCGGACACTACCTTGGTTCAGCCAGACGAAACCACCATCGTCACCTACCTGCTGGTGACCGACCATCAGCGCATGGCCACCCAGGGTGTAGGTGAACATGGCGCTCCAGGTCTTGTTGTCGACCTCGCCTGTGTTCTTCGCGTAGCCACCGTTGTTGTCGAAGGCGTAACCGGTCTCGCCATTCTTGCCGTCGCTGCGGCTATCGAAGTAGCGCAGGTCGGTCTTGAACGACTGGTTGTCGGCGATCTTGAAGACGTGGGTAGCACCCAGGAAGTGCTGCTTGTAGAAGTCTTCCAGGTTCGAGTAGTAGTACTGCAGGGTCAGGTCGGGAGTGAGCTTGTAGTCACCACCGGCGAACTGGAACTTGTTGCTGTCGCGGAAGGCGCCAGAAACGGAAAGACCGGTACGGTTGCTCGAAGCACGACCCATGGCGTGGGTCAGTTGACCTGCGTTGACGGTCAGGTTGTCGATTTCCTTCGACTGGAGGGTGCCACCCTCGAAGGTCTGCGGCAGCAGACGGCCGTCGTTGGAGACCAGGATCGGCAGCATAGGCGCCAAGGCGCTACCGTAGTGGACCTCGGTCTTGGAGAAGCGAGCCTTGGCGTTACCACCAATGCGTGCCCAGTCGTGAACTGCCGAACCATCGGAGTCGCTTGGGAAGAAGGTGTTGTTGGCATCTGGACGGCTACCACGGCCACCATCCAGGTGAATGCCCCACAAAGCCTGGACGTCGACACCAAAACCTACGGTGCCTTCGGTGAAACCAGACAGGTAGTCGAGCTTGAAGCCCTGACCGCTTTCTTTCTGGTCGATACCGCTTTCGCGGTTGTCATCGTTGAAGTACATGGTGCGCGAGCTGAGCGACAGCTTGCTGTCTTCAACGAAACCGGCAGCGCCTGCTTGTTGGGCGAGAACCCCCAGTGCCACGGCCAGGGCCAGGCTGGACTTGTACATGTTTTGCTCCTCTACGTTCTAATTCTTGTGTATCTCTGGTGGCGGGATCTGCTGCCCCGCTCACCGTGGATTGGCGATTTAGTCCCAAAGCGTGACCGTAAAGTCAATCGTTTCTAAACGTTTCGCGACTTTGGTCTAAGACGCCAGCTGCGCTACAGGATAATGACAATCCTATAAATCCAAAATGACCGTTTTATGAATTGGTAAGATTTTTAAGGAATATGTTAGGAATTGTTACTGCTATTCGTTAGAAGCAGCCGACTCATCATAACCAATGGTTATTTGCAAACGTTTGCTCATAACCTAATTCCGTATCGTTCTATCGGGACGAAAAAGCCTAGCAGCACTCTCGGATTTCACCATTGAGCGAAATCACAGCGTTTCCCTGTTAACGCGTCTCAAACCATTGGCTCCTAAGCTAATGCAAAAAAGTTATTTATTTTACATTTCTTAGATCAATTAGCCTTCTCGTCATCCACCACACCGATTGCCTGACGAGAGGTTCACCATGATCCCGCACGCCCCGCTGCGCCTGTTCGCCGCCCTGACCCTCGCCAGCGCCAGCTGGTTGGCCCAGGCTGCTGACCTGACCGTGGCCTACCAGACCACCGTCGACCCGGCCAAGGTGGCGCAGGTCGATGGCGATTACGAAAAAGCCAGCAAGGCCAGCATCGACTGGCGCAAATTCGATAACGGCGCCGACGTGATCACCGCCGTAGCCAGCGGCGATGTGCAGATCGGCTACCTGGGCTCCAGCCCGCTGGCCGCCGCAGCCTCCCGCAAGCTGCCGGTCGAGACCTTCCTGATCGCCACGCAGATTGGCGCCGGTGAAGCACTGGTCGCCCGCGACAGCATCAAGACTCCGCAAGACCTGGTCGGCAAGAAAGTCGCCGTGCCTTTCGTCTCCACCGGCCACTACAGCCTGCTGGCCGCGCTGAAGAGCTGGAACATCGACCCGGCCAAGGTGCAGATCCTCAACCTGGCGCCACCGGCAATCATTGCCGCCTGGAAGCGCGGCGACATCGATGCCACCTACGTCTGGGACCCGGCCCTAGGTGTGGCCAAGGAAAACGGCAAGGTGCTGATCACCTCCGGCGAGCTGGCCGAGAAAGGCGCACCTACCTTCGACGCATGGATCGTGCGCAAGGACTTCGCCGCCAAGCACCCCGACGTGGTCAAGGCCTTCGCCAAGGTCACCCTCGACGCCTACGCCGACTACCGCAAGAACCCGCAAGCCTGGCTGGCCAACCCCGACAACGTGAGCAAGCTGGCCAAACTGTCTGGCGCCAAGCCTGCCGACATCCCGGTGCTGCTGCAGGGCAACGTCTACCCGCTGGCCGCCGACCAGGCCAATGCACTGGGCGCATCGACCACCCAGGCGCTGACCGACACGGCCACCTTCCTCAAGCAGCAAGGCAAGGTCGACGCGGTGCTGCCGGACTACTCCCCGTACGTCAGCGCCCAGTACCTCCCCAACTAAGCCTGTAGAAAACCGACCGGAGCCTGCCATGGCCTTGCTCGAACTGGAGCGCATCAGCGCACAGTACCCCGGTGCCGAAACCCCGGTACTGGCCGACATCAACCTGAGCCTGGGGCCACGCCAACTGCTGGTGGCCCTGGGGCCTTCCGGCAGCGGCAAGACCTCGCTGCTCAACCTCATCGCAGGCTTCGTCGCCCCCAGCGGCGGGCGCATCACCCTGGACGGCTTGCCCGTCCAGGGCCCCGGCGCCGAGCGCGGCGTAGTGTTCCAGGACGATGCGCTGCTGCCCTGGCAGAACGTGCTGGGCAACGTCGCATTCGGCCTGGAACTGGCCGGCGTGCCGCGCGCCGAGCGTGAGGCCAAGGCCCGCGAAATGCTGGCCCTGGTCGACCTCGACGGCTTTGGCGAACGGCGTATCTGGCAATTGTCCGGTGGCCAGAAGCAGCGTGTTGGCCTGGCCCGGGCGTTGGCAGCCGATCCACGGGTGTTGCTGATGGACGAACCGTTCGGCGCACTTGATGCCTTCACCCGCGAGCAGATGCAGGAGTTGTTGCTGCAGGTATGGCAACGCACCGCCAAGCCGGTGTTCCTGATTACCCACGACATCGAAGAAGCCGTGTTCCTCGCCAGTGAACTGGTACTGCTGGCGCCCAACCCGGGGCGCGTGGTGGAGCGCCTGCAACTGGACTTCGGCCAGCGCTACGCAGCGGGTGAATCGGCGCGGGCTATCAAGTCCGACCCGGCTTTTATCGAAACCCGCGAGCACGTACTTGCGCGGGTGTTCTCTCAACGCCAAAGCCTGCAGGAGCGCGCATGAGCAGCCTGGACCTGCCGGTCACCGGCAAGCGCAACACCCAACCCCGGCCAGCCACCAAGCTGCGCCGCCCCCTGCCCACCCGCTGGATCAGCACCCTGACCCTGGCCAGCCTGCTGTTGGCCTGGTGGCTGGTGACCGCGGCCGGTTGGATCGAGCCGCTATTCCTGCCCTCGCCCGCCGACATCCTGGCCAAGGCCGGGACCCTGCTGACCCAAGGCTATATGGATGCCAGCCTGTGGCAGCACCTGGGTGCCAGCCTGGGGCGCATCGGCGTGGCCCTGCTTGCCGCCACCCTCACCGCCATCCCGGTGGGTATCGCCATCGGCTACAACCGCGTGGCCCGCGGCATTCTCGACCCGCTGATCGAGTTCTACCGGCCGATCCCGCCGCTGGCCTACCTGCCGCTGATCGTCATCTGGTGCGGCATCGGCGAGCTGTCCAAGGTGCTGCTGATCTACCTGGCAATCTTCGCTCCTATCGCCATTGCCACTGCCACCGGCGTGCGCACGGTCGACCCGGCCAAGCTGCGTGCCGCGCAGTCGCTCGGCGCGACCAAGGCCCAGCTGATCCGCCACGTGATCCTGCCCAGCGCCCTGCCCGACATCCTCACCGGCATCCGCATTGGCCTGGGGGTTGGCTGGTCGACCCTGGTGGCTGCCGAGCTGATCGCCGCCACCAGCGGCCTGGGCTTCATGGTGCAGTCGGCGGCGCAGTTCCTGGTCACCGATGTGGTGGTGCTGGGGATTTTGCTGATCGCCCTGATCGCCTTCGCACTGGAAATGAGCCTGCGTGCCTTGCAGCGCAGGCTGGTGCCTTGGCACGGGCAGAGCCACTGAATCCTGTTGACCACGCCAGCAGCCTGGCGCCTGATTGAAGAGACCGACATGAGCCTGACCATCACCCCCCTCAGCCCGGCGCTCGGCGCCCAGATCAGCGGCGTGGACATCAGCCGCGATATCACCGTCGAAGAACGAGACGCCATCGAGCAGGCGCTGCTGCAGCACCAGGTGCTGTTCTTCCGCGACCAGCCGATCAACCCGCAGCAGCAGGCGCGGTTTGCCGCCCGCTTCGGCGACCTGCACATCCACCCGATCTATCCCAACGTGCCGGAAACCCCGCAGGTGCTTATCCTCGACACGGCGGTGACCGATGTGCGCGACAACGCCGTGTGGCACACCGATGTGACCTTCTTGCCGACACCGGCCCTGGGCGCGGTACTCAGCGCCAAGCAGTTGCCGGCCTACGGCGGCGACACCCTTTGGGCCAGCGGCATCGCTGCCTTCGAAGCCTTGTCGGCGCCGCTGCGCGAGATGCTCGACGGGCTGACCGCCACCCATGACTTCACCAAGTCGTTCCCGCTGGAGCGCTTTGGTACCACGCCGGAAGACCTGGCGCGCTGGGAAGCAACCCGGCGCAACAACCCGCCGCTGTCACACCCGGTGGTGCGCACGCATCCGGTGAGCGGGCGCAAGGCGCTGTTCGTCAATGAGGGGTTCACCACGCGCATCAATGAGCTGGGCGAACTGGAAAGCGAGGCACTGTTGAAACTGCTGTTCGCCCATGCGACGCGGCCGGAGTTCAGCATTCGCTGGCGGTGGCAGGAGAATGACGTGGCGTTCTGGGACAACCGCGTGACCCAGCATTTTGCGGTGGATGACTACCGGCCGAACCGGCGGGTGATGCATCGGGCGACCATCCTCGGGGATGCGCCCTTTTAGTTGTTGCCTGTACCGGCCTCTTCGCGGGCTTGCCCGCTCCCAAAAGTTCAACACAGTTTCTGAAATCTGTGCCGGACCTGTGGGAGCGGGCAAGCCCGCGAAGAGGCCGGTACAGGTTATTACCTGACCAGATGCAGGAACTGCATGTGCCTTTCGTACTGGTCGAGGATGTCGTTGATGATCTGCTCCTTGCTGTAGCCCACCAGGTCATAGTTCTGGCTGCCTTCGCTCAGGTGCACCTCCGCCCGGTAGTAACGGCGGTTCTTCAACTCTTGCGTACCCAGCCCACCCAGGGCGAACGATGGCGTGAAGTAACCACGCATCTGCACCTGGTAAATGAACGGCTGTTCCTCGCCATGGCCAATCTTCAGGCTGACGTTGTCGTGGCTCGGGTCGTCCTGGGTAATCAGCACCAGGCCCTTCTGCTCGAACACTTCACGCACATCGGCAATTGCCGGGCGCACCACGTCGTCCATGAAGCGGTACACCTCATCACGCGACGGGAAGTGCACCGCCTGGCTCAGGCGCTGGCGCCAGCCGCCACGGCCGCGGCGTGACTGGGCGAACGGGGCCAGCGAATGCATCTGCGCGATCTGCCGTTGCGACTCCAGGTAGAACGCCTTGTGCAGCCCCCACATCATGCACAGCAGGATCAGCGAGAACGGCAATGAGGTCAGCACCACCGCCGACTTCAGCGAGTCGATGCTGCCGGCGAACAGCAGCGCGCTGGTGATCAGCGCGGTCATCGCCCCCCAGAAGATACGCAGCCAGTTCGGCCCATCCTCGTCCGCATCACCGCCCTTGGCCGACAAGGTCGACAGCACCACGGTGCCCGAATCGGCCGAGGTGACGAAGAACACAAAGCTGATGAACACCGTCACGGCGATCACCGTCTTGCTCCAGGGGTAGGTCTCCAGCAGCAGGTACAGGCTCATCGACGGGTTATCCAGCGCCGACTGGCCCAACGCTGTCATGCCGTGGTTGATGACTTGGTCCAGGGCACTGTTGCCGAAAATCGACATCCACGCCAAGGTGAAGCCCAGCGGAATCAACAGCACACCAAAGACGAACTCGCGGATGGTGCGGCCACGGGAGATGCGGGCGATGAACAGGCCCACGAACGGCGCCCAGGCAATCCACCAGGCCCAGTAGAACACCGTCCAACCGCCCAGCCAGTCGCGGTTCTCGCCGTAGGCATAAACGTCGAAGCTCTTGCGCGGCAAGGCACCCAGGTAATCGCCGAGGTTCTGGATCAGCGTGTTGAACAGGTGCTGGGTAGGCCCGGCGAACAATACGAACAGCAGCAGCGCGCAGGCCAGGAACAGGTTGATGTCGCTCATCACCCGCACCCCCTTCTCCACCCCGGCCACGGCCACGGCCACCGCCGCGCCCATCATCAGGGTGATGAGCAGTACCTGCACCCACTGGCTGTGATCGATGCCGAACAGGTAGTCGAGGCCGGCGTTCAGGTGCAGCACGCCAAAACCCATATCGGCACCCAGGCCGAACACCGTTGCGATGATGCCGAAGCCGTCCACTGCATAACCGATCGGCCCGTTGATGCGCTTGCCGATCAACGGGTACAACGCCGAACGCAGGGCCAGCGGCAGGTTGTGCCGGTAGGCGAAGTAGGCCAGGGCCATGCCGACGAAGGCGAACACGCCCCAGCCATGCAGGCCCCAGTGCAGGAACAGGATCTGCATCGCCTGGCGCCCGGCCTCGGCCGTGCCCGCTTCGCCCTGGGGCGGCTGCAGCATGTGGGTCAGGGGTTCGGACACGCAGAAGAAGAACAAGGTGATGCTGATGCCGGCGGCAAACAGCATGCCGGCCCACGACAGGTAGCTGAACTCGGGTTCGTCGTGGTCGGCACCGAGCTTGATCTTGCCGTAGCCGGACAAGGCGGTGACCACCACGAAGACCAGGTACAGCGTCATCGCCAGCATGTAGTACCAGCCGACCGTGTTGGCCGCCCAGTTCTGCGCCGCCAGCAACCAGTCGCCTGCTGCTTGCGGATAGGAAATGACCACGAGGCCGAAGATGAGGATGAAACTTGCCGCGAAATAGAACACCGGGGGGTTCATGCGGATCTTGCCATTGGCAAGGGAAGGGTTCGGTGCACTCATTGGGGGCGCACCTCGTCGAATGACGTAAGGCTCGGAATGAACGGGTTCAGCAAAGGAATCCTCCTGTTGAACACCGGCAGCGGACCAGCGTTTTTTCATTGAACAAGCGTTCAAGTTAAACATGGATCGGATTTCAATGCGAATTGGGGCGCTGATTGGTGCCCTCCTGCACTGACCTCTTCGCGGGCTCGCCCGCTCCCACAGGGACCGCACGAACATTGAATTTTGTGCAGTAGCTGTGGGAGCGGGCAAGCCCGCGAAGAGTCCGGTACAGGCCAATGAAATGCCAGATCAGTTCTTGTCCTGGCAATCCAGCTGCAGGTTGGCCTGGGTAATGTTGCTTTCGGCCGGCACACTGCGGGTCAGCCACACATTACCGCCAATGGTCGAGCCTTTGCCGATGGTGATCCGCCCCAGCACCGTGGCCCCCGCATAGATCACCACATCGTCCTCGACGATCGGGTGGCGTGGCAGGCCCTTGTGCAGGGTGCCCGATTCATCGCTGGGGAAGCGCTTGGCGCCCAGGGTCACCGCCTGGTAGATGCGCACACGCTCGCCGATGATCGCGGTTTCGCCGATCACCACGCCGGTACCGTGGTCGATGAAGAAGCTCGGGCCGATCTGCGCCCCGGGGTGAATGTCGATCCCCGTGGCCGAATGCGCCAGCTCCGAGCTGATGCGCGCCAGCAGCGGCAGGCCGGCCTGGTACAGATGGTGCGCCAGGCGATGGTGGATGATCGCCAGGATGCCCGGGTAGCACAGCAGCACTTCATCAACACTGCGCGCAGCCGGGTCGCCGTGATAGGCGGCCAGAACGTCGGTGTCCAGCAGCACGCGCAGGCCCGGCAGGGCGGCGGCGAATCCCTGCACCAGGCTCAGCGCATGGGCATCGACGCCGGCCAGTTCGCCCTTGCTTTGTCGTGCGGCGTAGCGCAGCTCCAAGCGGGCCTGGGCCAGCAAGGCGGTCAGGGCGGCATCCAGCGTATGGCCGACGTAGAAGTCTTCGCTTTCTTCGCGCAGGTCGACCGGGCCAAGGCGCATGGGGAACAGTGCGCCGCACAGTTGCTCCAGGATGTGCCGCATCGCTTCGCGCGAAGGCAGCTCACGCCCGCCCTGCTCGCCGCTGCTGCGGCCATTGCGGGTGCGCCATTGTTCACGGGCGCCGCGCAGGCCGGTGACGATGCTCTGCAACTGCCAGTGCCCGGATGAAGGTTGTTCGCTCACGGTTTTCTCCTGCCTGAGAGGCCAACTATTTTTATCGCCAGGCCAGGCCTCTTCGCGGGTAAACCCGCTCCTACAGGGACTGCACAGGTTTCGATGCCTGTGCGGTCTCTGTAGGAGCGGGTTTACCCGCGAAGAGGCCGGACCTGCCTACACGCAATTCACTCTACGGCAAATCCATCCCTTGGAAAAAACAACGCTTTATTCCATCCTGCGCTAAGTCAGGCATAAGCCGCGATGACGGAGCAGGCAACCTCGCCTACCCTCAATGCAGCCAGCACCTGGCAAAATCCAAAAGGAAATAACAAAATAATTTTTTAGTATTTCCTGGCCTAAGCAGCCGACCCTATAGTCGCCACCCACTACTTACACAACAAGCGCGGGGCTCTGAAATGTCGAAATTCGCCAAACCGCTACTCAACGCCAGCCTGGCACTCCTGCTGGGTGCCGGCCTGCTCAGTCAGGCCTTCGCTGGCGAGCAGCTCAAGACCATCCAGGAAAAAGGCGTGATCAACGTCGGCCTCGAAGGCACCTACCCACCGTTCAGCTTCCAGGACGAAAACGGCAAGCTGACCGGCTTCGAAGTGGAACTGTCCGAGCTGCTGGCCAAGGAGCTGGGGGTAAAGGCCAAGGTGCAGCCGACCAAGTGGGACGGCATCCTCGCCGCACTGGAATCCAAGCGCCTGGACGTGGTGATCAACCAGGTGACCATTTCCGAAGAGCGCAAGAAGAAGTATGACTTCTCCGAGCCTTACACTATCTCCGGCATCCAGGCGCTGATCCTGAAGAAGAAGGCCGAGCAGCTGAACATCCACAAGGCCGCAGACCTGGCAGGCAAGAAGGTCGGTGTAGGCCTGGGCACCAACTACGAGCAATGGGTCAAGAAGGACGTGCCGCAAGCCGATGTACGCACCTATGAAGACGACCCGAGCAAGTTCGCCGACCTGCGCAACGGCCGCATCGACGCCATCCTGATCGACCGCCTGGCCGCGCTGGAATACGCGCAAAAAGCCAAGGACACCGAACTGGCCGGCGATGCCTTCTCGCGCCTGGAAAGCGGCGTGGCCCTGCGCAAGGGTGAACCGGAACTGCTGGCAGCGATCAACAAGGCGCTGGACAAGCTCAAGGCTGACGGCACGCTGGCCAAGCTGTCCGAGAAATACTTCGGTGCCGATGTCACCAAATGATCGCTGAAAGCCTGCAACTCGTTGTCGACTCCGCGCCCTTCCTGCTGAAGGGCGCGGGCTATACAGTGCTGCTCAGTGTTGGCGGCATGTTCTTCGGCCTTGTGCTGGGCTTTGCCCTGGCACTGATGCGGTTGTCGAAGATATTGCCCCTGAACTGGCTGGCGCGGGTCTACGTGTCGTTCTTCCGCGGCACGCCGCTGCTGGTGCAGCTGTTCGTCATCTACTTCGGCATGCCGCAGATCGGCATCGAACTCGACCCGATCCCGGCTTCGCTGATCGGCCTGTCGCTGAACATGGCCGCCTACATCTGCGAAATCCTGCGCGCGGCGATTTCCTCGATCGACCGTGGCCAGTGGGAAGCCGCCGCCAGTATCGGCATGACCCGCGTCCAGGCCATGCGCCGGGCGATCCTGCCCCAGGCCTTGCGCACCGCACTGCCGCCGTTGGGCAACAGCTTCATCTCGCTGGTCAAGGACACTGCCCTGGCGGCAACCATCCAGGTGCCTGAGCTGTTCCGCCAGGCCCAGCTGATCACCGCACGCACCTTCGAAGTGTTCACCATGTACGTGGCGGTGGCGGTCATCTACTGGGTGTTGTGCAGCATCCTCGCGCACTTCCAGAACCGCATGGAAGCGCGAGTCAACCAGCATGACCAGGAGCATTGAGCATGATTGAAGTCAAAGGCCTGACCAAGCGGTTCAAAGGCCAGACCGTGCTCAACGGTATCGACCTGACCGTACAACCCGGCGAAGTGGTGGCCATCATCGGCCCTAGCGGCTCGGGCAAGACAACCTTCCTGCGTTGCCTGAACCTGCTGGAAACACCCGATGCCGGGCAGATCCAGATTGGCGATATCAGCATCGACGCCAACCGCCCGCTGGGTGGGCAGCAAAGTGCGATTCGCCGCTTGCGCCAGCAGGCCGGGTTCGTGTTCCAGAACTTCAACCTGTTCCCTCATCGCACCGCCCTGGAAAACGTGATCGAGGGGCCGGTGATCGTCAAGAAGACACCCCGCGAGCAGGCGATCGAACTGGGCCGGCGCCTGCTGGCCAAGGTTGGCCTGGCCGGCAAGGAAGACGCCTACCCGCGGCGCCTGTCCGGTGGCCAGCAACAACGGGTGGCCATCGCCCGCGCCTTGGCCATGGAGCCGGAGGTGATCCTGTTCGACGAGCCGACCTCGGCGCTGGACCCCGAACTGGTGGGTGAAGTGCTGGCGACCATCCGCGGCCTGGCCGAGGAGAAGCGCACCATGATCATCGTTACCCACGAGATGAGCTTTGCCCGCGATGTGGCGAACCGGGTGATCTTCTTCGACAAGGGCGTGATCGTTGAGCAGGGCGAGGCCAAGGCGCTGTTTGCGGCGCCGAAGGAAGAGCGTACCCGGCAGTTCTTGCGCAAGTTCCTGGGGACTGCTGCTTCCGAGTAAACCTGCACTGGCCCTATCGCCGGCAAGCCAGCTCCCACAGATACCCCACAGTAATCAAGACCTGTGGCGTCCTGTGGGAGCTGGCTTGCCGGCGATAGGGCCAGTACATCCACAGCAAATCCCTCCTTCTATATATATTCCAAAAAGTTAGTTCATAAACTTTTTATAAAGCATTAGGGTATATAAACCGGACCACCGGACCAGCACACATCTGTCGCGATCAGCTGTTAGCGACATAATTCATTTGCGAGGTCAGGAATGGTCAGGATCACGATCACCCCAGTGCGGAACGCCAGGGCATTGAGTGCAGCCAAGGAGCGGTACTGATGTCCAGCCAACCCGATACCCAATTCCACAGCGATCTCGACAGCTCGCCCCTGCTGCTGCCGGCCAAGGTTCTACTCAACGACACCGAAGCCCTGCAAGCAGCCCGCGAACTGGCCGAGGTCGCCCGCGAGCAGGCCGCCCGCCGCGACCAGCAACGCAAGCTGCCATGGGCCGAGATCGAACTGTTCACCCGCAGCGGCCTTGGCAGCATCAGCGTACCCAAGGCACATGGCGGCCCGGAGGTGTCGTTCGAGACCGTGGCTGAAGTGTTCCGCCTCATCAGCGCCGCCGACCCGGCCCTGGGGCAGATCCCGCAGAACCAGTTCGGCATGCTGCAACTGTTGCGCCTGACTGCCACCGAGGCGCAGCAGGCGGTGATCTACCGCAGCGTGCTCGATGGCTGGCGCATCGGCAATGCCGGCCCCGAACGCGGCACCAAGGACACCCTGACCCTCAAGGCCAGGATCACCCGCGTCGGCGACAGCTATCGCATCAGCGGCGAGAAGTTCTATTCCACCGGTGCCCTGTTCGCCCACTGGGTGGCGGTCAAGGCACTGGACGACGAAGGTCGCCAGCGCCTGGCATTCGTCCGCCGAGGCAGCCCGGGGCTGCGCATCGTCGATGACTGGTCCGGTTTCGGCCAGCGCACCACTGCAAGCGGCACCGTGCTGCTCGACCAGGTCCCGGTGGATGCCGACCTGGTGATCGACAACTGGCGCCAGCGCGACATTCCCAACATCCAGGGCGCTGCCTCGCAGCTGATCCAGGCGGCGATCGATGCTGGCATTGCCGAAGCAGCGATCGAAGACGCCATCAGCTTCGTGCGCGAAAAGGCCCGGCCATGGATCGAAGCCAAGGTCGACCGCGCCAGCGACGACCCTTACGTAATCGCCGACATCGGCCGCCTGAAGCTCGAGCTGCACGCCGCCGAAGCCCTGCTGCGCAAGGCCGCGCGGGTCCTTGACGAGGTCAACGCCGAGCCGATCGATGCAGCAAGCGCGGCGCGGGCCTCGATCGCTGTGGCCGAGGCGAAGGTGCTGACTACCGAGATTGCCCTGCAGGCCAGCGAAAAGCTGTTCGAGCTGGCCGGCAGCCGCGCCACCCTCGCCGAGTTCAACCTCGACCGCCACTGGCGCAATGCCCGGGTGCACACCCTGCATGACCCAGTGCGCTGGAAGTACCACGCGGTTGGCGCTTACCACCTCAACGGCACCTTGCCCGCGCGGCATTCCTGGATCTGATTTGTGGGCCTTGGGGCTGCTTTGCAGCCCATCGCGACACAAGGCCGCTCCTACAAGGGATCGCGTACC
>NZ_JBKGFP010000069.1:0-37185 GCF_046557535.1 Pseudomonas sp. S1(2024) | reverse complement strand
ATCGCGTACCTCCTGTAGGAGCGGCCTTGTGTCGCGATGGGCCGCAGAGCGGCCCCGAGGCCCCGGAGAAACACCATGACTACAAACATCATCACCAGCGACACCCAAGCCCTGAACGTCGCCGAAGAAGTCGCCCGACACCTGCGCCGCGACAGCGCCCTGCGCGACCGCGAGCGCCGTCTGCCGCACGCCGAACTGGAACTGTTCACTCGCTCCGGCCTGTGGGCCATCAGCGTACCCAAGGCCTTCGGCGGCGCCGGCGTGTCCAACATCACCCTGGCCAAGGTAATCGCCCGCATCGCCCAGGCCGACGGCTCGCTAGGGCAGATCCCGCAAAACCATTTCTACGGCCTGGAAGTCCTGCGGGTAAACGGCACGCCCGAACAGCAACAGCGCTTGTACGCCGAAGTACTGGCGGGCAGCCGCTTCGGCAACGCCCTGGCCGAACTGGGCACCAAGACCGCCAACGACCGCACCACGCGCCTGTCCCGCGACGGCGATGGTTTTCGCATCAACGGCCGCAAGTTCTACTCCACCGGCGCCATATACGCCCAGCGCATTCCCACTTCGGTGGTCGATGAGCAGGGCGTGCAGCACCTGGCCTTCGTCCCGGCCGACAGCCAGGGCCTGCAGGTGATCGACGACTGGAGCGGCTTCGGCCAGCGCACCACCGGCAGCGGCTCGGTGGTGTTCGATAACGTGTATGTCAGTGCCGCCGACGTGGTGCCGTTCCAGAGCGCCTTCGAACGCCCCACCCCGGTCGGCCCGCTGGCGCAGATCCTTCATGCCGCCATCGACACCGGCATCGCCCGCGCCGCATACGAAGATGCCCTGCACTTCGTGCGCACCCGCAGCCGCCCCTGGGTCGACTCCGGCCTGGACAAGGCCAGCGATGACCCGCTGACGCTGAAGAGTTTTGGCCATCTGGCGATCCGTCTGCACGCCGCCGAAGCCTTGCTGGAGCGCGCGGGCGAATATCTGGACCGCGCCCGCGACGACAGCACTGCCGAAAACGTGGCCGCCGCCTCCATCGCGGTGGCCGAGGCCCGTGCCATCAGCACCGAGATTTCCCTCGCGGCCGGCACCACCCTGTTCGAACTGGGCGGTAGCCAGGCCACCCTGGCCGAACACAACCTCGACCGTCACTGGCGCAACGCCCGCGTGCACACCCTGCACGACCCGGTGCGCTGGAAGTACCACGCCATCGGCAACTACTACCTCAACGATGCCAACCCACCACGCCGGGGGACCATCTGATGGCCAAACAGATCCTGCTCAATGCCTTCAACATGAACTGCGTCGGGCACATCAACCACGGCCTGTGGACCCATCCACGGGACACCTCGACCCAGTACAAGACCCTGGATTACTGGACCAGCCTGGCGCGCCTGCTGGAGCGTGGGCTGTTCGACGGCTTGTTCATCGCCGACATCGTCGGCACCTACGACATCTACGGCCAGTCGCTGGACGTCACCCTCAAGGAGTCGATCCAGCTGCCGGTCAACGACCCGCTGCTGCTGGTCTCGGCGATGGCCGCCGTCACCCGCCACCTGGGCTTCGGCCTTACCGCCAACCTCACCTACGAAGCGCCGTACCTGTTCGCCCGGCGCCTTTCCACCCTGGACCACCTGAGCCATGGCCGGGTGGGCTGGAACATCGTCACCGGCTACCTCGACAGCGCCGCCCGGGCCATGGGCCTGGCGCAGCAACCCGAGCATGACCGCCGCTACGACCAGGCCGACGAGTACCTGCAGGTGCTGTACAAACTGCTGGAAGGCAGCTGGGCTGACGATGCCGTGGTCGCCGACCGCCAGCAGCGCGTCTATGCCAGGCCCGACAGGGTGCGCAAGGTCAACCACCAGGGCGAGTTCTACAAGGTCGACGGCTACCACCTGTGCGAGCCCTCGCCGCAACGTACACCGGTACTGTTCCAGGCCGGCAGCTCGCAACGTGGCCTGGCCTTCGCCGGCAACCATGCCGAATGCGTGTTCATCAGTGGCCAGGACAAGGCCGCCACCCCCGCCCAGGTCGACAAGGTGCGCGCCGCCGCCCAAGCCGCTGGCCGCGACCCGCAAGCGGTCAAGGTGTTCATGGGCATCACGGTGATCGTCGCCGCCACCGAGCAGCAGGCCCAGGCCAAGCATGCCGAGTACCTGCGCCATGCCAGCGCCGAGGCCGGGGTCGCGCACTTCGCAGCGTCCACCGGCATCGACTTCGCCGCCTACGCCCTGGACGAGCCGATTGCCTTCAGCCAGGGCAACGCCATCCAGTCGGCCACGCGCCAGTTGCAGGACAGCGCCTGGACCCGCCGGCGCCTGCTGCAGCAGCACGCCCTGGGTGGCCGTTACGTGACCCTGGTCGGCGCGCCCGAGCAGGTGGCCGAGCAGCTGATCGCCTGGTTCGATGAAACCGGCCTGGACGGTTTCAACCTGACCCGCACCGTAACCCCGGAAAGCTTCGAGGACTTCATCGACCTGGTCATCCCGCAGTTGCAACAGCGTGGCCGCTACAAGACCGCCTACGCCGAAGGCACCCTGCGCGAGAAACTGTTCCAGGCCGACCACCCGCACTTGCCCGCCGACCACCCTGGCTCGGCCTACCGCTTTACCTCTACCCCTGCCCCGACTGGAGCCCTGCACCATGCTTGATAAATTGTTCCGGCCCGTCGCGGCCATTGCCCTCACCCTCGGCCTGTCCGCCAGCGCGCTGGCTGCCGAACCGCTGAAGATCGGCACCACCTCGGCCTTTGCCATCCCGCTGGAAGCCGCAGTGGAAGAAGCGCACAAGCAAGGCCTGGAAGTGAAGCTGGTCGAGTTCAGCGACTGGATCGCACCCAATGTCAGCCTCAATAGCGGCGACATCGACGTGAACTACTTCCAGCACATCCCGTTCCTGGAAAACGCCAAGGCGGCCGCAGGCTTCAACCTGGTGCCCTACGCCCCGGGCATCATCAACAACGTCGGCCTGTACTCGAAAAAGTACAAGGGCTTCGCCGACCTGCCCGAAGGCGCCAGCGTGGCCATCGCCAACGACCCGATCAACAGCGGCCGTGGCCTGCAGCTGCTGGCCAAGGCCGGGCTGATCACCCTCAAGCCGGGGGTCGGCTACAAAGCCACCGAGGACGACATCGTCGCCAACCCGAAAAAACTGAAAATCCTTCAGGTCGAGGCCGTACAGCTGGTTCGCGCCTATGACGACGCCGACCTCGTGCAGGGCTACCCGGCCTACATCCGCCTGGCCAACAGCTTCGACGCCGGCTCCGCACTGCTGTTCGACGGCCTGGAGAACAAGGAGTACGTGATCCAGTTCGTCATTCGACCGCAAAGCAAGGACGACCCACGCCTGGCCAAGTTCGTCGACATCTACCAGCACTCGCCAGTGGTGCGCGCAGCCTTGGACAAAGCCCACGGCAAGCTCTACCAGGCCGGTTGGGAGGGCTGACATGAGCCAGGCCAGCGCGCTGCGGGCGCCCACCGCACAACCACTGCCGCCAACGGCCAGGGAGCAGGCCTTGCGCCCGGAGGTCAATGAAGCCCATGTGCGCTTCATCGGCCTGGGCAAGACCTACCCGGGCCAGGCGCAACCGGCCTTGCAAGGCATCGACCTGAACATCCGCCATGGCGAGATCTTCGGCATCATCGGCCGTAGCGGCGCCGGCAAGTCATCGCTGCTGCGCACCATCAACCGCCTGGAGCAACCCAGCCAGGGCCGGGTGCTGATCGACCAGGTGGACATCGCGCCCTTCGACGAGGACCACCTGGTAGCCCTGCGCCGGCGTATCGGCATGATCTTCCAGCACTTCAACCTGATGTCGGCCAAGACCGTGTGGCAGAACGTCGAGCTGCCCCTCAAGGTGGCCGGCGTGGCCAAGGCGGAGCGCCAGCGCAAGGTACGCGAACTGCTGGAGCTGGTCGGCCTGCGGGAAAAGCACCACGTGTACCCGGCGCAGCTGTCCGGCGGGCAGAAGCAGCGCGTGGGCATTGCCAGGGCGTTGGTGCATGACCCCCAGATCCTGCTGTGCGACGAGGCCACCTCGGCGCTGGACCCGGAGACCACTGCTTCCATTCTCGAACTGCTGCGCGACATCAACCAGCGCCTGGGCCTGACCATCGTGCTGATCACCCACGAGATGGCGGTAATCCGCGATATCTGCCACCGGGTGGTGGTGCTTGAACGTGGAGAAGTGGTCGAGCAGGGTGAGGTCTGGCGGGTGTTTGGCTCACCGCTCCACGAAGTCACCCGTACCCTGCTGGCACCGTTGCAAGCCAGGTTGCCAGCCGCGCTGCAAGCCAGCCTGCGGGCCAACCCGGCGAGCCGCGACAGTGCCGTGGTGCTGAGGCTGACCCTGCTCGGCGAGCCCGAACTGTCTGCCCTGTTCAACGACCTTGGCGGCCGCGTGCGCCTGCTGCAGGGCGGTGTGGAAACCATTGGCGAGCATGCCCTGGGGCAGCTGATCCTGTCGGTGCAGCACTCGCCGCACGACACCCATCAATTGCTGGAACGCGCCCGCCGCTGGGCCGAGGACGTGGAGGTACTGGGCCATGTGGTTTGATCGCCTGCTGGAAGGTTTGCTCGATACCCTGCTGATGGTCGGTGTGTCGTCGCTGATCGCCCTGCTGGTGGGGGTACCGATGGCGGTGCTGCTGGTCACCAGCGACAAGGGCGGGATCTTCGAGGCGCCGCTGCTGAACCGGGTGCTGGGTGCATTCGTCAACCTGTTCCGCTCGATCCCGTTCCTGATCCTGATGGTCGCGCTGATCCCCTTCACCCGCTTGGTAGTGGGTACCACGTATGGCGTGTGGGCGGCAGTGGTGCCACTGACCATTGCCGCCACTCCGTTCTTCGCGCGGATT
Source organism: Pseudomonas sp. S1(2024) (assembly GCF_046557535.1). Taxonomy (NCBI): domain Bacteria; kingdom Pseudomonadati; phylum Pseudomonadota; class Gammaproteobacteria; order Pseudomonadales; family Pseudomonadaceae; genus Pseudomonas; species Pseudomonas sp. S1(2024). The sequence continues at coordinate 32,332 of NZ_JBKGFP010000069.1, read as the reverse complement.
GCCGAGGTCAGCCTGCGCGAAGTTGACCACGGCCTGGTGGAGGCTGCACAGGCCATGGGCTGCCGGCGCTGGCACATCGTCTGGCACGTGCTGCTGCCCGAGGCGCTGCCGGGAATTGTCGGGGGCTTCACCATTACCCTGGTGACCCTGATCAACTCCTCGGCCATGGCCGGAGCGATCGGTGCCGGGGGCTTGGGGGATATCGCCTACCGCTATGGCTACCAGCGCTTCGACAGCCAGATCATGCTGACCGTGATTGCCATGCTGGTGGCGTTGGTGGCGTTGATCCAGTTGGGTGGCGACCGGTTGGCGAAAGGCTTGAACAAGCGCTGAATTCTTCGCGGGCACGCCCGCTCCCACAGGTACTGCACAGGGCTTGAATACAACGATATCCCTGTGGGAGCGGGCATGCCCGCGAAGGGGCCTTCAACCCCAGCGCAGATCCCCGGCAGGCACCGGCCGCCCGAACCAGTACCCCTGCCCAAGCTGACACTGCTCATGCAGCAGGAAGCTGGCCTGCTCGGCCTGCTCGATGCCCTCTGCATGCACTTGCATGCCCATGCTGCGGGCCAGGGCGATGATCACCCGGACGATCGCGATATCGTCCTCATCCAGCGGCAACCCGGCAACGAAGCCTTGGTCGATCTTCAGCTTCTGCACCGGCAAGCGCTTGAGCCGCAGCAGCGATGAATAACCGGTGCCAAAGTCGTCGATAGCCAAGGTCACCCCCAGCTCGCGCAGGCGATGCAACTGCTCCAGCGCCACCTCCGGGTCCTCCATCACCGCGCTCTCGGTCACCTCCAGCTCCAGCAGGGCCGGGGCCAGGCCGGTGTCGTCCAGCACCTCGGCCACCTGCTGGTACAGCTCGTGCTGGCCAAACAGGCGGCTGGAAATGTTCACCGCCACGAATGCCAACTGCCGCCCTTCACCCTGCCATCGCGCCATCTGCCGACACGCCTGGCGTAGTACCCAGGCGTCGATCTCAGCAATCAGCCCGGTACGCTCGGCAATCGGGATGAATTCGCCCGGTGGAACCAGGCCGCGCTCAGGGTGCTGCCAACGCACCAAGGCTTCGACGCCGACCTGGCGGCCGGTCGCCAGGTCGTGCACCGGCTGGTAGAACACCCGCAGCTCGTCCTGCTCCAAGGCTCGGCGCAGCTCGCCGGCGGTTTCGACCCGGTGTTGGGCGTGAGCGGTCAGTTCTTCGGTGTACAGCGCATAGCAGGCCCGCCCGTTGCTCTTGGCCTTGTACAACGCCGAGTCGGCATTGCGCAGCAACTGCTCGGCACTCAAGGCATCGCTGGGGAACAGGCTGATGCCCACGCTGACGCTGATGAACAGGCGGTGACCGTCGAACTGGAACGGCTCGCGCATGCGCTCGATGATGCCCTGCGCCAGCTTGCCCGCCTGGCCAACCTCATGGCAGTTTTCCGCCAGCACGCCAAATTCGTCGCCCCCCAGGCGCGCCAAGGTCACGCCGCTGCGCAGCACCTCTGACAGGCGCTCGCCCACCAGCTTCAGCAACTGGTCGCCAATGGTGTGGCCAAGGCCGTCGTTGATGCTCTGGAAATGGTCCAGGTCCAGCAACAGCAGGGCACAACCACGCTTGTTGGCCTGGGCTGCGGCCAGCGCCTGCTCGACCCGGTCGTTGAACAGCAGGCGGTTGGGCAGGCCCGTCAGCGGGTCATGGTGGGCCAGGTAGGCCAGTTCCTGTTCAGAATGCTTGATCGCGCTGATGTCGCTGAACACCGCCACGTAATGGCTGAGCTCGCCTTGATCGTCGCGGATGGCGCAAATGGTCTGCCATTGCGGGTAGATTTCACCGCTCTTGCGCCGGTTCCATATTTCGCCGCTCCACTCGCCCTTTTCCGCCAGAGTGGCGAAGATCTGCTGGTAGAACGCCAGGCCATGGCGGCCCGACTTGAACTTGTTCGGGCGCTGGCCGATGACCTCGTCCTGCTGGTAGCCGGTGATACGCATGAAGGCACGGTTGACGTGCACGATCAGGCCATGGCGGTCGGTCACCAGCACGCCTTCGAGGGTGCTGTCGAACACTGCCGCAGCCATGCGCAGGCGTTCACGGTCTTCACCACGCATACGCGCGCCAACACCGATGAAGTCGAGCAGCCGCACCCGCGACACATAGATCAGCACGGCGCTCAGCAGCACCCAGACCACCACGTTGATCTGCCGGCCCACGGTCAGTGCCAGGGGGTCGTCGGTCATGCCGTGCAACACCACCTCGGCCAGCGTCAGCCAGAGGATCGAGAGCACCACATACAGCGCAGCCATGCGCAAGGCGTCGCGAACGGAAACAGACATGTCGGGTGCAATTGCCCATGAAAAATGATGGGGCATTATAAAGGCTGAAACATGTCGTGACTTCCTATCTGAACGGGTGACTGTATTTATTTCCTGCCCAAGGGATAATCAGCCCCTCCTCCCGCATTCCGAGGGTATTTACACCTATGTGGTACAACGGCCTGCTCGACTTGTCGGCCTGGCAACTGGTCGGCATTACCCTGCTGATGACCCACGTGACCATCGTCAGCGTCACGGTCTACCTGCACCGCTACTCCGCGCACCGGGCCCTGGAGCTCAATGGCGCGCTCAAGCACTTCTTCCGTTTCTGGCTGTGGCTGACCACGGCGCAGAACACCCGCGAATGGACCGCCGTCCACCGCAAGCACCACGCCAAATGCGAAACCCCCGACGACCCGCACAGCCCGCTGTACAAGGGCCTGGGCACGGTGCTGCGCAAGGGTGCCGAGCTTTACCGGGAAGAGGCGCGCAACCCCGAAACCCTGCGCATCTACGGCAAGAACTGCCCGGACGACTGGATCGAGCGCAACCTCTACTCGCGCTACAAGCTGGGCGGCATCGCGCTGATGGCGGTAATCGACCTGCTGCTGTTCGGCACCATCGGCATCACCATCTGGGCAGTGCAGATGATGTGGATTCCGTTCTGGGCCGCCGGCGTGGTCAACGGCCTGGGCCACGCTCTCGGCTACCGCAACTTCGAGTGCCGCGACGCCGCGACCAACCTGGTGCCGTGGGGCATCGTCATCGGTGGCGAAGAGCTGCACAACAACCACCACACCTACCCCAACTCGGCCAAGCTGTCGGTCAAGCGCTGGGAGTTCGACATGGGTTGGGCGTGGATCCGCCTGTTCTGCCTGCTGCGCCTGGCCAAGGTACAGCGCGTGGCGCCCATCGCCCACCGGGTGGCAGGCAAGGCCAGCCTGGACATGGACACCGCCATGGCCATCCTCAACAACCGCTTCCAGATCATGGCCCAGTACCGCAAGCTGGTGATCGGCCCGCTGGTCAAGCAGGAGCTGGCCCGCGTCGATGCTTCGCTGCGCCATCACTTCCGCCGCGCCAAGCGCCTGTTGTCGCGCGAGACCAGCCTGCTGGAAGACCGTCACCATGTGCGCATCGAGTCGATGCTCGCCCACAGCCAGGCGCTGAAGACCATCTACGAAAAACGCCTGGCCCTGCAGCAGATCTGGGCGCGCACCAGCGCCAACGGCCACGACATGCTGGCCGCCATGAAGGACTGGGTACACGAGGCGGAAACCAGCGGCATCCACGCCCTGCGGGACTTCGCGGCACAGCTGAAGACGTACTCCCTGCGCCCGACCGGCGCCTGACCGCCGTTGATCGGCACGCCCATTTGGCTGGGCGTGCCGCCCGGAACTTCGCCCTCTCGTTTACACTCATATCTGGCACATCGCCCGCGTGGCGGGCCAGATGCTGGCCGCACGCTTTCACGCCGAGATCTGCTCCGTGCACATGGCCAAGAACATTCCGACGACACTGCCCGGCACCCCGCCTCCGGAAGCCGCCCAGACCTTGCTTGCGCTGCTCCACGCCCAAGGCGAGGTTGCCCGCCTGAGCGAGCGCGAACAGCTGTTCAGCTCGCTGCTCGATAGCGTCAATGCGGTGCTATGGGCCTTCGACTGGGAAACCCGTCAGGTGCTGTACGTCAGCCCCGCCTACGAGCGCATCTTCGGCCGCTCGGCCAGCCTGGTGCTGGCCGACTACAACGAGTGGCGAGACAGCATCTACCCCGACGACCTGGAGTTCGCCGAACGCAGCCTGGCCCAGGTACTGCTCAAGGGCTCGGTGGAAGACCGCGAGTACCGCATCCTCAATGCCGAGGGCCAGTTGCGCTGGCTGAGCGACAAGTGCTACATCAACCAGCAACGCGATGGCGACCGGGTGATCATCGTCGGCATCGCAGAAGACATCACCGAGAAGAAGCAGCTCGAAGGTGAACTGCAGCGCCTGGCCACCACCGACGTACTGACCCAGAGCAGCAACCGCCGGCACTTTTTCGAATGCGCCCAGCAAGCCTTCGACAGCGCCCGCGAAGACGGTACACCACTGGCCTTCCTGCTGCTGGACATCGACGACTTCAAGCGCATCAACGACAGCTACGGTCACCAGGAAGGCGACCAGGTGTTGCAGCAGATCGCCGACAGCGGCAAGGCCGTGCTACGCCGAGGTGACCTGTTCGGGCGCATTGGTGGCGAGGAGTTCGCGGCAGTGTTCCCCGGCTGTAGTGCCCAGGTCGCGGAGCAGATTGCCGAGCGCTTGCAGCGGCAGATCCAGCGGCTGAGCTTCAGCCATGGGGAGCAGACCTACGGGGTGACGGTGAGCCAGGGGGTGACCGGGCTGACTGACGAGGATGTGGCGCTGGACAGCCTGTATGCCCGGGCCGATGCGGCGATGTACCAGGCCAAGCGACAGGGCAAGAACCAGATCGTCCGCGGCTGAGCTCTGGGGGTGCTCTGCACCCCAATCGCCGGCAAGCCAGCTCCCACAGCTACGGCGCAATCCTCCAGCCTTGTGCAGTACCTGTGGGAGCTGGCTTGCCGGCGATGGGCCGCAAAGCGGCCCCAAAATCTCAGCTGGAAACCTCGGCCTCAGCCACCGGCGGCTCTTCCTGCGGCTTCACCTCAGGGTTCTCCACCTTACGCAACCGCCTCAGCTCCGGCAGGCCAAGCTTGAGCAGCCGCGCAGTCTTGCTGCTGGCCACCTTCTCCAGCCCCTGCTCGGCCGACAGCCGCGACAACTGCCCGGCCAGGTTCATGGCCAGGATCTCCCGCGAGTACACCCCGCCGCCCAGCTGGTATATCGCCGCGATCAACTCGCGCAACCCCAGCGGCAACCGCCAGCGCGTGCGCAGCGCCGAGCCGAACGCCGCACCGAACTCATTGAGCGACAACTGCACCTGATCCTCATCCAGCTCGCCCCCGGCCAGCCGCCATTCCTGCAGGCAGCGCAGCACCGCCAGGTCGCCCAGGCAATGCAGCAACCCCGCACAGTAACAACGCCCTTCGTCCAGCTCGAGCATGCGTGCCAAGGTGCGGCCATATTCGGCAGCGTGCAGCGACAACTCCCAGTAGCGGGAAGCATGCTCCGCCAGCAGCGGGTCGCTGAGGCGAGCGCTGCGCTTGAGGGTCATGCCCAGGATCAGGTTCATGCTCTGGGTGCTGCCAAGCTTGTTCAAGGCCTGCAGCAGCGTCTGCACTGGTGCTTCGCGGTGCAGCGCTGCGCTGTTGGCCGCCGCAATCAGCACAGCGGTGATCTGCGGATCGCCCTGCACTTCCTCTTCGAGCACTCTCAGGTTCAGGCCCTGGGGATTGAGCGCGCGCTTGATCGCCACCTGCACATCGGCCAGCAGCGGCCCGCCATCGGCGGTAGCGCGACGCTGCTCGAGGTAGGCCGGCAGGCTGGCACCTGGCTGCAAGGCCGGCACCGGGCAGGCGATTTCTTCGCCAACCGCCAGCAGCAGCTCTTCCAGGCGCTTGCGAAGAGTTTCCAGGTTCAGCGGCTTGCTCAGGTAGGCAGTAGGGTGCAGGGGCAACGCCTCATGCACACTGGCACTGTCAATGCGGTTGCTCATGAGGATGAACGGCAACCTCGAGCCTTTCGCGCGTACCTTGCGCAACAGGTCGAGCCCATCGACACCTGCCAGTTCGCGCGCGGCAATGATCAGGTCGGGCTTGCTCGACAGCGCGCTCAAGGCCTGCGAGCCGTCGGCGCAGAGCTGCAAGCGGGCATCACAGCGCACGCTCAGCAGCATTTCGCTGAGCATGTCACGTACCCAGGGGTCGCCCTCGACAATAAGTACGCTTGGTGGGGTGGGGTCTGCAGCGTTCATCGCCAACTCCTGAATAGCCCTGCCACACAGTCCGTCGCAGCTTCCTGAGCAAATCCTCCGACAACGATAGCGCCCCAAGGCTTTCCTGGGCACAAAAAAAACCCGCCGAAGCGGGTTTTTTCTGAAGCACGTCACATCAGGCGATTTCAGCGAAGCACTCTTCGATGATAGCCAGGCCTTTGTCCAGCAGAGCATCTTCTGCGGTCAGCGGAACCAGGATACGCAGAACGTTGCCGTAGGTACCGCAGGACAGCAGGATCAGGCCCTTCTCGCGAGCCTTGGCGACAACCTGGCCAACGGCAGCTGCGTTCGGGGTGTGGGTGCCTTTCTCGAAGACTTCGACAGCGATCATCGAGCCCAGACCACGGACGTCGCCGATGATCGGGTACTTCTTCTGGATTTCGCGCAGGCCGGTGGTCAGGCGCTCACCAACAGCTTTGCTGCGGTCCAGCAGTTTCTCTTCTTCGAACACTTCGATCACGGCCAGGGCCGCGGCGCAAGCGATCGGCGAACCGGCGTAGGTGCCACCCAGGCCGCCAGGAGCGATGGCGTCCATGTATTCGGCCTTGCCGCACACACCGGCCAGCGGGAAGCCGCCAGCGATGGATTTGGCGAAGGTGGTCAGGTCAGGCGCAACGCCCATCTGTTCCATGGCGAAGAAGGTGCCAGTACGGCCAGCGCCGGTCTGTACTTCGTCGGCGATCAGCAGGATGCCGTGCTGGTCGCACAGGGCGCGCAGGCGCTTCATCAGCTCTTTCGGCGCTGGCAGGAAGCCGCCTTCGCCTTGTACCGGCTCGAGGATGATCGCGGCGATGTCGCGCGGCTCGGCGTCGTTCTTGAAGATGCGCTCGACCGAGGCGATGGCGTCGTCAACGCTGATACCGTGCAGTTCGCTAGGGAACAGAGCGCGGAAGATGCCACCTGGCATCAGGCCCATGCCAGCGGAGTACGGCACGACCTTGCCGGTAAGGCCCAGGGTCATCATGGTACGGCCGTGGTAGCCGCCGGTGAAGGCGATTACGCCAGCGCGGCCAGTGGCGGCACGGGCGATCTTGACGGCGTTTTCAACGGCTTCGGAGCCGGTGGTGACCAGCAGGGTCTTCTTGTCGAAGTCGCCTGGGACCAGCTTGTTGATCTTTTCGCACAGCTCTACATAGGGTTCGTAGGCCAGCACCTGGAAGCAGGTGTGGCTGACCTTGGTCAGCTGCTCTTGCACGGCCGCAACCACTTTCGGGTGCAGGTGGCCGGTGTTCAGTACTGCGATGCCGCCGGCGAAGTCGATCAGTTCGCGGCCTTCAACGTCGATCACGGTCGAGTTCTTCGCGGTATCGACGAAGATCGGGTGGATCTGGCCAACGCCACGTGGGACGGCGGCGACACGACGTTGCATCAAGGATTCGTTGGTCTTGCTCATAATGCCCTCATTGCGCCGGTTTGGAGTGGCGCTTTTATTCGGGGGTGGCTGGGAGTGCTCGCGAACAGTATTCGTTGATCGACTGCCGTGAACGCCCTGGCCACCAGGTACTGCGATGTAAAAAAGGCCAGCGAGACGTCGCTCTCGCGCCCCGCTGGCAGAGGTAAAGCCTTTACCGTGCTATCAGACGCTGATGCACAGGTATTTGATTTCGAGGTAGTCCTCGATACCGTACTTGGAACCTTCGCGGCCCAGGCCCGAAGCCTTGATGCCACCGAACGGTGCCACTTCATTGGAGATCAGGCCGGTGTTGATACCTACCATGCCGTATTCCAGGGCTTCGGCAACACGGAACACACGGCTCATGTCGCGGGCGTAGAAGTACGAGGCCAGGCCGAACTCGGTGTCGTTGGACATGGCGATCACTTCGGCCTCGTCCTTGAAGCGGAACAGCGGCGCCAGCGGGCCGAAGGTCTCTTCCTTGGCGACGGCAGCGGTCTTCGGTACGTCGACCAGAATGGTCGGCTCGAAGAAGTTGCCTTCGATGATCTTGCCACCGGACAGTACCTTGGCGCCTTTGCCAACGGCGTCTTCGATGTGTTCCTGGACCTTGGCGACAGCCTTGCCGTCGATCAGCGGGCCAGTGGTGGTGCCTTCTTCCAGGCCGTTACCGATCTTCAGCTTGGCAACAGCGGCGGCCAGCTTCTGGGCGAACGCGTCGTAGACGCCGTCCTGCACGTAGATACGGTTGGCGCAGACGCAGGTCTGGCCGTTGTTACGGTACTTGGAGATGATCGCGCCCTCGACCGCCTTGTCCAGGTCGGCGTCGTCGAACACGATGAACGGGGCGTTGCCACCCAGCTCCAGGGAAACCTTCTTGATGTCCTTGGCGCATTCTTCCATCAGCTGGCGACCGATTTCGGTCGAGCCGGTGAAGGACAGCTTGCGGACCAGGGAGTTGCCGGTCAGTTCACCGCCAACTTCGCCAGCGCTGCCGGTAACCACGCTCAGCACGCCAGCCGGGATGCCGGCACGGTGGGCCAGCTCGACCAGGGCCAGGGCGGAGTATGGGGTCTGCGAGGCAGGCTTGAGCACCATGGTGCAGCCGGCGGCCAGGGCCGGGCCGGCTTTACGGGTGATCATGGCGGCCGGGAAGTTCCACGGGGTGATGGCCGCGGTAACACCGATTGGCTGCTTGATGACGATCAGGCGCTTGTCTGGCTGGTGGCCCGGGATGGTGTCACCGTAGACACGCTTGGCTTCCTCGGCGAACCACTCGATGAACGAGGCAGCATAGGCGATTTCGCCCTTGGCTTCGGCCAGCGGCTTGCCTTGTTCGGTGGTCATCAGGCGAGCCAGGTCGTCCTGGTTCTCGATCATCAGTTCGAACCAGCGACGCAGCTTGGCCGAACGCTCCTTGGCGGTCAGGGCACGCCAGGCCGGCAGGGCCTTGTCGGCGGCTTCGATGGCGCGGCGGGTTTCCGCGGTGCCCATCTTCGGCACGGTACCGATGACTTCACCAGTGGCCGGGTTGGTGACCTTGATGGTCTGGCCGTTGTCCGCATCCAGCCACTCACCATTGATGTAGGCTTGCTGGCGGAACAACTGAGCGTCTTTGAGCTGCATGTCGGCTTCCCGAATTGTTGATTGTTGAAAAGCGCCCAAGGCAGGGCATCGAGCGTTTGAAATCTCAAACGAATGCTAAGCGGCTGCTGGGGTGTTGGACAATAGGCTGTTCGAAAAAAAGAACGAATGGTTGAACACCCTGGCGGAAATTTCACATTTCTGTGCCGTAGCAACCGGCCCTATCGCCGGCAAGCCAGCTCCCACAGGGACCCCACAAAATTCAGCACCTGTGGGGTCCCTGTGGGAGCTGGCTTGCCGGCGATAGGGCCAGTACAGGTTAGACGAACGAGCTGAAGGAAATGTGATGGGAGGACCGACGGCCCTCCCGGAGGGATGGGTCAGAAGGCCTTGGCCAGGTCGATCACCAAGGCTCGGTAACCCACGCTGCCCGGCTGCCGGCTGTGCACCTTCAGCTCCACCAGCACCTCCTGGGTCCCGCGCCGCACCTCGTTGAGCACGGTGGTGGTCAGTTTCTCCGGGGTCAGGAAGTTCACCGACGCCGAGTAAATGAACTGGGTGTCGGTCTCCGGCCGGTAGGCCACCACCGAGGTCACCGGGCTGTACCACTCGTCGCCGCGCTCCTTGCCGTATTCCCACACCTGCTCGACCGTGCCCTTGGCCTCGTCGATGCGGTATTCCACCGCCCGACTGTAGTTGCCGGTCAGCCAGGTCGGCGCAAAGTCGCGGCCCCAGCCGTTGTCGAACACGGTCAGCGTGCCTTTGCCGGTCAGCCAGGCGGTGTGCTGTGTCCACGACCAGTCGAAGCCTTCGCTCGCCACCGGCGTCAGCACCTTCTCGCGCAGACGCTCAGGCCAGCCTTGAGGCGAGGCGAGAATCCACTTCACCTGCTTGTCGCGGCCTATCTTCACCACGCCCTGGTGCCGTGCTGAAACGATGATGCTGTCGTCATCGGCGTCGTAGTCGATGGCATTGACGTGTGCCCAGTTACGCCCTGTGCCCACGCCCGGGGTGTCACCAAAGGGCAGGTCACCTTCGGCCAGTTCGTTGGCCAGCCGCTCGTCCTGTTTCTGCACCCCGGCCGGCAACTGGATGGCTGCCTTGCCCAGGGTTTCCAGCAGGTCGCCACGGTACGGGTCGAGAATCTGGTTGAGGTCCCAGAAGTCCAGCACATCACCGGCCTCGTTGACCTCGATGATGTGATCACGGATCGAGCGCACGCGCTTGCCGTCGGGCCGGCGATAGTCGCTGGTGCCCACCCGCAGCAGGTAGGTGCCATTGGCGGTCTCGCGGATTTCATGGGAGAAGTCGGCAAACTTGTCGGGCAGGCTGCGCTGCCAGATGCGCCGGCCCAGCAGGTCGTACTTGGAGTAGGTCTGGCCCTGGCCCCAGATCAGCTTGCCGTCGCGGGTCTGCTGGAAGCCCATGGTGCCGCCCAGGCCATCGCGGCGGTTGGAGTCGTGGATCTGCTCGATGTCCAGGTACCAGCGCACGTCGCCATTGCTGTCGGCGATCCAGTTGTTACCCACCTGGTCCCATTCCGCCGCGCCGCCCAGGGCATTCCACTTGAAGGCGCGCCCGCCCGGGATGTCCCCCTGCAGGTGGTTGAACAGGTACAGGCGCTGTTCAAAACCTGGCGCTACCTTGACTGGCTGCACTTCAGGCAAGGCAGCGGTCTGCCTGGCCACCACCGGCAGGCGCACGGCCGGAGCGTAGATCTGGTACTGCTCGCGGATGCGCTCGCCGTCGAGCTTGTAGGTCACTTCCACCTGGTTGACGTGGTCCGGGTACAGGCCGAATACCGGGATGCCGCCATAGGTCCACAACGAACGGTCGGACACCTCGTAGGCGATGTCCACACCGCGCTCACCCCGGCCCAGCACGCGCACGTGCGCGGCACTCAGGCTGCGCCCACCGTCGCGAATGATCGCGGTCAGCGGCGCCAGGCGATAAGGGTTGACCACCACGTCGCCGAGCAGCGCCTCGTCACGTTCGGGGACCTTGGCGGTCAGGCAGGCGCCCTCAGGCAATACAGGGGTTTCGGTCTTGGCATTCATGGCAAAGCTCCTTGTGCTCAGAAGTCGTAACGGGCGGTGGCGCCGAAAGTGCGCGGGGTACCGAGCACGCCGGCATAGCCACCGTTGGCGGAGTTCCACAGGCTGGTGAAGTAGGTCTTGTCACCGGCGTTCTTCACCCACAGCGACAGGTCCACCACGCCGTCGCCCTGGTCCAGGCGCACACCGGCGGAGAGGTTGACCAGCGCGTAGCTGGGGATCTGGCCGAAATCGGAGTCGTCGATGGTGCCCACCGCCTTGGAGCGGAAGGCGTAGCTGGCGGTGACGTAGGGTTCGATGTGCTCGCTGGCCTGCCACTTGTACTGGGTGTTGAGGTTGGCGATGTACTTGGAGGCGCCGACCACCTGGTGGCCGGACAAATCGCAGGTGGCGGTAGCATTGGCCAGGCTCACCTCCGGCGGGCACGGGGCGTCCTTGTACTCGGTGTAGCGCACGTCGTTCCACGAGCCGTTGAAGTTGACCGTGAGGCCGCGCAGCGGCAGCGCCGTGGCTTCGAACTCCAGGCCACGCGAGCGCACGCTGCCGGCGTTGGCCAGGTATTGCACACGGTTGATCTGGTCGTAGACGTTGGCCTGGTAGCCATGCACTTCGGCCCAGAACAGGTTGGTGTTGAGTTGCAGGCGGTCGTCGAAGAGCGAGCTTTTCAAGCCGAGTTCGGCGTTGTTGACCCGCTCGGTGCCGACCAGCAGCGAATCGGTGCCCAGCCGTGGCGCAGCGCCGACGGTAAGGTTGATGCCGCCAGACTTCTCGCCGTGGGTCAGGGTGGCGTAGCCCAGCAGTTGCTCGTTGAAGCGGTAGCTCAGGCCCAGGAGGCCAGAGGGGCTGAAGCTGTACTGGTTGAGGTCGCCTGAATCGTAGGCGCCTATTCGGGCCTGGCGCGCTGCTGCGGCGGCCCCGGTTACTGCCGCGCCGCCAGTTGGCGCATCGCGGGTCACCCAGGCGCTCTTTTCTTCATAGGTGCCGCGAATGCCGGCGGTGAAATCCAGGCGGTCGGTTACGTGCCAGGTGCCCTGGGCAAACAGCGCGTAGCTGTCCGTGTCGATGTGCCCGTTACCAATGGTGTCGACGTTGGCCAGGGCGCCAGCCGGGGTGAGGTTCCAGATGTCCGCCTGCGGCCCGTAGTAAGTGAAGGATTTGTTGTCCAGATCCTGCTTGAAGTAGTACGCGCCCAGCACGTAGTCGAAGGCACCACCAGTGGGCGAAGCCAGGCGGATCTCTTGCGAGTACTGCTTGTCGCGCACCGACACCCCGGCGCTGTAGAACACCGGCACGTTTAGGCCGTCGTCGTTGCGCGGGGTGAAATCCCACCAGCGGTAGGCGGTGATCGAGGTCAGGGTGAAGTCGTTGGGCAGGGTCCAGTTGGCCTCCACCGAGGTACCGCCCTGGAAAACGGTCACCTGCTGGTCGGCGTCGAAGTTGACCTTGCGGTGCTTGCCCGACACCAACGTCGCGCCGGCCTGGGTGGCCAGGCTTTCGTAGCGATTGACGCCATTGATGGTAGGGCCGGTGCTGTACAAGCTGAGGATGCCATTGTCGGAGTCTTCTTCGTTGTATTCGCCGATCCAGCGCAGATTGAAGGTTTCGCTCGGTTTGAACAGCAGCTGGGTACGAAAGCCTTGGCGTTTGCCACCGTTGAGGTCGTCGCCGTTGTGGATGTTCTTCACATAGCCGTCGTCTTCAGTGCGGTAGGCGCTGATGCGCCCGGCCAGCGTGTCGCTGATCGGCCCCGAGAAGCTGCCTTGGGTTTGCAGATAGCCGTCTTCACCAATCGACTGCTGGATGCTGCCCTCGCGGTGGAAGGTGGGCTTGCGCGTGGTGATGTTGAGCACGCCGGCTGTGGTGTTCTTGCCGAACAGCGTACCTTGCGGGCCGCGCAGCACCTCCAGCTGCTCCACGTCCAGCAGGTCGAACACCGCCATGCCGGGGCGGCCGAGGTAGACGTTGTCCAGGTAGATGCCGACGCTGCCTTCCAGGCCATCGCTGGCGGGGTTGTTGCCCAGGCCACGGATCGAAATGCTCGACTGGCGGGCATGAACGTAGGCGACGTTGGTGCTGGGTACCAGTTGCTGCAGGTCCTGCACACGGTAGATGCGTTGACCTTCCAGGGTTTCGCTGTCGAGCACGCTGATCGGCGTGGGCACGCTTTGCGCGGTTTCTTCGCGGCGGCGGGCATTGACCGTGACGGAGCCGAGCTTGGCTTCCTGCTCCACCGCCGGGGTGGCGCTGACCGTCTCTTCGGCGAAGCTGGCAGAGGACGCCACCAGCAGCACGCCGGCAGCCAAGGGTTGCAAGGTGAAACGCGACGCGCGCGCAGGCCAACGGGAAACTCCGGACATGCAAATGCTCCTTGAGGCATGGGCCCTGGCGAGCATTTCCGTTGGCGGAACCGAATCGCAGTCAGTCGGGCTTATATTCTTTTAGGCGATATAAATATTTGTAATTCATATTTTGTGGAATAAGTGACTCCCTTTATAAGGGGGCTACCCCTTGTCAGCAATTGCATTCGACCGAAAGTTTCAATGTAAAAAATGCATATCGATCTCCGTCAGCTGCGTCACTACATTGCCCTTGTCGAGCACCGCAGCTTCGTTGCTGCGGCCGCTGCGGTGAACCTGTCGCAATCAGCGTTCAGCCGCAGCATCCAGACCCTCGAGCACAACATCGGCTGCCGCCTGGTCGACCGCGCCAGCAAGGAGCTGGCGCCGACTCGCCAGGGCCTGCTGGTGCTGGAGCATTCGCGGCGGCTGGTGCATGGGGCGCACAACCTGGTCAACGAGATCCATCAGTTCAACGGTGCCACTACCGGCGTGGTGCGCTTCGGCTCCGGCCCGGCGCCGGCAGGGGGTTTGGTACCGCGGGCGGTGGCACGCTTCGTCGCCGAATACCCCGCGGCACGTACCTGCTTCCAGGTGGATAACTGGCAGGCGCTGAACCGCAAACTGGTTGCCGAGGAGATCGAGTTCTTCGTCGCCGACACCCGCCAGTTCGAGTCCGACCCGGACTACCAGGTGCACAAGCTGACGCCGCAGCGCTGGCATTTCTGCTGCCGCGTCGGGCACCCGTTGACCGAGCGTCAGAGCGTGCGGGCGCGTGACCTGTTCGACTACCCCCTGGCTACCACCTTCCGCCCGCCGAACATCCGCAAGATCCTCAGCGACCTCAGCGGGCGGCAGGATTTTCTGCCGACGGTAGAGTGCGAGCACGGCTATGCACTGCTGAATGTGGTGATGCATTCGGACACCATCGGCATTGCCTGCAATGCCAACTTGCGGCCGTATCAGCGTGACGGGGGATTGGTGGCATTGCAGCTGGCCGACCTGACGGTGGAGCAGGAAGAAGCGTTCTATACCCGTTATGGGGTGGTGAGCCGGGTGGGGTATGGGCTATCGCCGTTGGCTCAGGGGCTGGTCAGGCAGTTGATTGCCTGCGATACCGAGTTTTAGCTGGCGGGGGCTTTGCCCCCGAATCGCCGGCAAGCCAGCTCCCACAAGATCACCGCAGCCTTCTGGCCTGTGATGTACCTGTGGGAGCTGGCTTGCCGGCGATAGGGCCGCAAAGCGGCCCCGGCGATATCAGCCTTTACGCGTGGTGCGGCTCAACTGGCCATCCACCCCGACCGGCACCTCACCCGCCAGGGTCACCCGCCGCACCACCCGCGGCTGGGTCCCGTAATCATCCACCGCATAATGCTGCGTCGCGCGGTTATCCCAGATCGCCACGTCCCCCGCCTGCCAGCGCCAGCGAACGGTGTTCTCCAGACGCGTCACATGCCCTTGCAACACCGCGAACAGGTGTTGCGAATCCGCCAGCGAATAACCTTTGATGCGCTTCACGAAATGCCCCAGCTGCAGCACCCGCTCGCCACTGATCGGATGCACGCGCACCACCGGGTGCTCGGTCTCGTACACCGTGGAGGTGAACACTTTGCGATAGCGCTCCAGCTTGGCCTGGTCCACATCGGGCTTCACGCTGGCGTAGTCGTATTCGTTGCTGTGCACCGCCCATAGCTTGTCGGCCAGCTCGCGCAGCGGCTCGGGCAGCTCCTGGTAGGCCGTGGCGGTGTTGGCCCACACGGTATCACCACCGGATGCCGGCGCCACCACGCTGCGCAGGATCGAGGCCTTGGGGTAGGCGTCGACGAAGGTCACGTCGGTATGCCAAGAGTTGGCCCGCTGGCCTTCGGCACCATCGAGCTGCAACAGGTAGCTGGTGCCATCCACCACCGGCACGGTGGGGTGGGCGACCGGCTCACCGAGCAACTTGGCAAAGGCTTCCTGGCTTTGGTCATCCAGGTGGGTCTGGCCACGGAAGAAGATCACCTTGTGCTTCACCAGCGCGGCCTGGATGGCGTCGAGGGTGGCGGCATCAAGGTCGGCGGACAATTGCACCCCGCGAATTTCGGCACCGATGCGGCCGGCAACCGGGTGGATGTCGAGTTCGAGGGTTTGTGGCGCGGTGGCCAGGGCGGCGTTGCTCATGGTCGTGTCCTTGCGGTCATTGTCGGGTTTTCGGGGTTCAGCGGGCGGCCTGCACGGCCTGTTTCTGTTGCAGGGCGGCATCGAGGAAACGTGGTTCGATCCAGTCGGCCACCTGGAAGCCACGGCGGATCAGGCGCTCCTTGGCGGCCAGGTCCACGCCCTGTTGCAGCTGGCCGACGAATTCGGCGTCCAGCCGTGGATCGAAGTAATGGGCCAGGTCTTCCTTGGCCAGGTCGTCGCTGAGGATGCTGCGCGGCCAGTTGGCATTGCTGGCCACCAGCTCGACATAGGCCTCGCGGTTGTGTTCGTCGCGCAGCCAGGCGCTGGCCTGTTGCTGGGCATTGACCAGGCGCTGCACCAGCTCGGGGTATTTGCGGATGAAATCGCCAGTGCCCAGCAGCACCGCCTGGGTACTGCCGGCACCTTCCAGGTCACGCGAGTTGACCGGTAGCTCGACCAGCCCGCGCTCGCGCAGCGACAGCAGGTTGGACAGGCCCCAGGTGGCGTCGATCTGCTTGGCGGCCAGCGCGGCATTGGCGGCGTTGAAGTCCAGGTTGATCACCTTCAGGTCGCGCTCGCTAAGCCCCTGACTGGCCAGGGCGCTGGCGAACGACAGCTGGTTGGCGGTGCCACGGAACACCGCCACGCGCTTGCCTTTGAGGTCTTGCAGGGTCTTGATGCCGGAACCGGGCACCACGCCCAGGTAGCTCTTCACTCCACGTACCCCCGCCGACAGCACGCGGGTGTCCAGGCCATTGGCCTTGCCGACGATAGCGGCCAGGTCGCCGAGGTATGCGAAATCGGCCTGGCCGTTGGCCAACGCTTCGTTCACCACCGGCCCGGCGCCCTTGAAGAAGTGCCAGTCGATGCGAATGCCGTCCTTGGCGAATTCCTTCTCCAGCAGTTGCTGGTCACGCAGCACGTCGACCACGCCACCGGCGCTGGGCTTGCTGCCCGCGCTGAGGTCGGGCACGGCGATGCGGATGCTTGCTGGCTTGGCCGGCTCAGCTGCATGGGCGCTGAGGGTGAAGGCCAGCCCAAGGGCGGTGATCAGGTGGCGCAGCGGGGTTTTCATGGCAAGGCTCCTTGGCAGGCTGCCACCGGCGATGGCCGGCGCTTTGGCCAGAAGCTAGGCAGGTCTGGTTAGAACCTACAAAGATCAAAACTTCATTCTTCAGTAACTGGAAGGCATAAATCAGGCGGCATGCGGGCCTGCGGCAGGCTTGCGGAAAACGCATGGAAAATATGAGGAAAACGCAACGGCGAGGGGCTTCCGTATGCATGAAGCGCATGCTCTTATCTCTTGAAAGTCATTTTTTAGAATTTTTAATTCCATAAATGAATAATCTAACAACGCTTCGAGAGATGGCCGATGAATGGAGTTCTGAGCAGGAATCGGAGGTGGCTCCGGGGGCCGCTGTGCGGCCCTATCGCGACACAAGGCCGCTCCTACAAAGGCCTCGCATACCTGGTGCCTGCAGCAATTGCCGTGCTGTGGGTAGTGGCCAGCCGGGAGCACTGGATGAGCGAGCAGATTCTGCCGGCGCCAGCATTGGTTTGGCAGAGCGCGGTGGAGTTTGGCTCCGGCGAGCTGTGGGGGCACCTGTGGATAAGCTTGCAGCGGTTGTTCTGGGGGCTGGCGGTCGGCATCGGCAGCGGGTTGCTGCTGGGTGTTTGGCTGGGAGCTTCGCGGCGGGCGCAAACGCTGGTGCTGCCGACCTTCGTGGCGCTGGCACAGATTCCTACCCTGGCCTGGATCCCGTTGTTCATGCTGTTCTTCGGGATCGGCGAGCTGCTCAAGCTGGTGGTGCTGGTGAAAGCCGTGGTGGTCCCCGTCACCTTGCACACGCTGGTCGGTGTACGCGATGCCCAGCCCAAGCTGCGAGAGGCCGCTGCGGTGCTGCGCCTGCCTCGCCATCTACTGTTCCTGCGCCTGCTGCTACCGGCTGCCCTGCCCGCCTTCCTCACCGGCGTACGCCTCGCCCTGGCCACCGGCTGGACCTCGCTGCTGGCGGTCGAACTGCTGGCCTCCAGCGAAGGGATTGGCTACCTGATGGTGTGGGGACGGCAGCTGTTCATGCTCGACCTGGTGCTGCTGTGCATCCTGGTGATCGGCCTGGTCGGCGCACTGCTGGAGCGCGGCTTCTCGGCCCTGGAAAAGCGCCTGCTGTACTGGCCACAAGCTGCCACAGGGGAGCAGCACCGTGGCCCCGTGCCGCGGGGTTGGCAAAGCCTGCTGCTGCCACTGGCACTGTTGGCCCTGTGGCAGTTCAGTAGCAGTTTTGGCTGGGTAGACAGCAACATCCTGACCTCACCACTTGAAGTGTTGCGCACCCTGCTGACCGGCCTGGCCGATGGTTCGCTGCCGCAAGCCTTGCTGCTGAGCCTGCAGCGCGCTTTGGCCGGCTTGCTGCTGGGCGGTAGCGCTGGCCTGCTGGCCGGTTTGCTGTTGGGGCTTTCGGCCAATGCCGAACGTATCTTCGGGCCTAGCCTGTCGGCGTTGCGTCAGGTGGCGCTGTTTGCCTGGGTGCCGCTGCTCACAGCCTGGTTCGGCCTGGGTGAAGGGGCCAAGCAGGTATTCGTCGGCATGGCTGCGTTCTTCCCGTTGCTGATCGCCACCCAGCGCGGTATCGCCAGCCTCTCGCCACAGCTGGGCGAAGCGGCGCGCACCCTGCGCCTGAACCTGTGGCAACGCCTGCGGCTGCTGGTGCTGCCCGGCGCAGCCCCGGCCATTTTTGCCGGCCTGCGCCTGTCGCTGATCTACGCCTGGCTGGGCACCATCGGTGCCGAATACTTCATGCCCTCGGACGGAGGCATCGCCAGCCTGATGATCGGCGCCCAGCAGCTGTTCCGCATGGACCAGGTAATGGCCGCCATGCTGCTGATCGGCCTGGTCGGCGCCCTGCTCGGCACCCTTGGACAACGCCTCGAATCGCGCGCCACGCGCTGGAGAACCGCATGAACGCCTTCAACACCTCGCACCTGCACGCGGCCAACCAGCCCGACGTCACCCCGCCTCTGGTCAGCTTCGAGGGGATCGGCAAAGTGTTCAGCGTCGATGGGCAGCCGCTGGAAGCCATCCGCAACTTCAACCTGTCGATCAACCAAGGCGAATTCATCGCCATCGTTGGTGCTTCCGGCTGTGGCAAATCTACTCTGCTGCGCCTGCTGGTGGGGCTGGATACCGACTACAGCGGCAACATCCGTGTGGACGGCCACACTGTCAGCGGCATTGGTAGCGAACGCGGCATCGTGTTTCAGGAGCACCGGCTGTTCCCCTGGCTGAGCGTGGAACAGAACATTGCCCTGGGCCTGGTCAACGAACCGCTCACCCAGGGTGAGCGCGCGCGGCGGGTACACGAGTTCGTGCAACTGGTGGGGCTGGTCGGCTTCGAGTCAGCCTACCCACACCAGCTGTCCGGCGGCATGGCCCAGCGCGTGGCGATCGCCCGAGGCCTGGTAGCCAGCCCGCGTATCCTGCTGCTCGACGAGCCGTTCGGCGCGCTGGATGCGCTGACCCGCCAGCAACTGCAGGACGAGCTGCTGGCTATTCGCGAACGTGCAGGCATCACCACGCTGCTGGTCACCCATGACGCCGAAGAGGCCACCTACCTGGCCGACCGGGTGGTGGTTCTGGAACCGCGCCCGGGGCGGATCAAGTCGGTGGTGGAGATCGACCTGCCACACCCACGGTTGCGTACGGGCGCGGCACTTCACGAGCTGCGGGAGAAGGTGCTGCACCAGGTCACCGGGGATGGCGGCTACCTGACGCCGCCGGTGCGCCGGGTCGAAGGGTTGAGGCCGGAGCTGATTGCGCTCTGAGCCTGTGCGGGCATGCCCGCGAAGAATCCAACGCGGTGGCTGGCACCGGCTACGCCGGTGTTCGCGGGCTTGCCCGCTCCCACAGGAACCGCGCATTTTCTGAGCCTCGCACCAAACCTGTGGGAGCGGGCATGCCCGCGAAGAAGACTCACTGGGCAATCAGGTCACGCAGGTAAGCCCAAGGGTAGATACCCCGTTCATGCCCATCGCTGAACACCAGCTGCACGCCATATCCTTGCGGCTCGATTTGCACCACGCGCACATCATCGCGCACCAGACTGATGCTCCCCTGCAGCCGTGCCGCTCGGCATTGTGAACAGGGGCAAGCACCGCGCAGGCGGGCATGGCTGAGGCTGTGTTCGCCGTCTTGCCATTGCAGCACCAGTTGCCCGGGCCCGCGCATGTTGCGAATAGCTTGCGGGGCGTTCATCAGTAGGCCCCGCGCAGTTGCGCCATGGCGATCCGCACAGCCTTGCGCACCTCGGGATCGCTATCGGCCTCGGCGGCCTGCAGCACCGGCAAGGCACGCGCCTGGCCCAGCTCACCCAGGGCCAGAGCCGCCTCCTTGCGCAGGTTGGCAATGCCGTGGCCAAGCAACTCGCCAAGCGCGTCCAGGGCCGCAACATGACGCAGCCGCCCCAGAGACCGCGCCGCACGCAGACGGACTTGCCAGAAGTCATCGGCAAGGGCATTTACCAGTGCCGGGCCTGCTGGGGCCAGGCCCACCTTGCCTAGCGTGGTGGCGGCTTCTTCGCGCACTTGCCAGGCCTTGTCAGCCAATGCAGCCACCAATGCTGGCACCACCGCGCTGTCGCGGGCGAGGCCCAGCGCACCAATGGCCGCGCGGCGCACCTCGGTGTCCGGCTCGTCTGCGGCAAGCTTTGCCAATGCTGGCAATGCCGGCTGGTGTTTGAGCCAGCCAAGAATACCCACTGCCTCACGCCGGACCGCGGCGTCGCCATCGGCCAGGGCCAGCAGTGCAGGCTCTGCAGCATCTTCCAGGCGCAGCTCGCGCAAGGCACGCAGGGCGCTGGCACGGACGAAGGCATCGGCATGCTTGACCCATGGCAGGATCAGCTGACCGGTTTCAAGGCTCTTGAGTTCGCTGAGGCTCTGGGCGGCAGCCAGCCGTACCGGCTCGGCAGCATCGGCCAGCGCAGCACACAGGGCCTGCACAACTTCGGGTTCTTCCCAGGCCTCGAGCAGGCGCGCGGCCTCGGCACGCACCTCGTCGGCGACATCCACCAGCAGTGCATCGGTGAGCCATGGCAAGCCATCCGGGTCTTCCAGGTCGGCCAGTTCGATCAGGGCGATGCGGCGCACGCCTGCATCAGCGGCACCAAGGCGAGGCAGAAGAGCAAGGATGTCGGGGTTGTCAGTCGTTCGTTCAGTCATAGCGCGATCCGTAGCGGTGGGTGCTCAGTGTCCGGCAGTCCCAGCGGGGTCAGGCGCGGGAGTTCGCGGCCTTCCTCGTGACGGAGCAAGGCCAGACAGTGACGCTTGAGGTGAGTGAATTCAGGGCTGGTCAGCAGGCTGGCGCGGCGTGGGCGCGGAAACTCCAGGTGCAGGTCTTCGATAAAGCGGCCAGGTCGCGGGCTCATCACCAGGATACGGTCGGCCAGGAACAGCGCCTCGTCGATATCGTGGGTGACGAACACCACGGTGGTACGGATGCTTGCCCAGATATCCAGCAACAGCTCCTGCATGCGTGCACGGGTTTGCGCATCCAGGGCACCGAAGGGTTCGTCCATCAGCAAAAGGCGCGGTCGGTTGATCAGCACCCGGGCAATCTCGGCCCGTTGCTGCATACCGCCGGACAACTGACTGGGCCAGCGCCCGGCAAAGTCGGCCAGCCCCACCAGTTGCAGCATTTCACGAGCCTGCCGGCGACGTTCGGCGCGGCTCTGGCCCTGCATCTTCAGACCAAAGGCCACGTTGTCGAGCACGCTACGCCAAGGCAGCAAGGTGTGGTGCTGAAACACCATGCCACGCTGCGGTGACGGCCCGGCAACGGTCTGGCCATCCACACTCAACTGGCCACTGCTGGGCACCAAGTGCCCGGCCAGGGCGCCAAGCAACGTCGACTTGCCACAACCGGAGGGGCCAAGGATGCAGACGAACTCGCCAGGCTCTACGGCAAAGTCCAGACGCTGCACCGCCTCGAATGCTTCGCTGCCGTGCCCCAGTCGTATCGACAGGCCACGCCCGTCGATCCGCCCTGGTGCTGGTTGATAACTGTTCACCAACTGGCCCTCCGCGTGCGGTACCAAGGCGTGGCCAACTCCCCAAGGCGCTTGACCAGGGCGCTGCTGCCCATGCCCAGCACGCCGATCAGCAGCATGCCGACGATGATGTCCGGGTAGTTTTGCAAGGTGTACGACTCCCAGGTGTAGTAGCCGATACCGAACTGTCCGGAAATCATCTCGGCGGTGACCAGGCAGAACCATGAAGTACCCATGCCGATGGCCAGGCCAGTGACGATGCTTGGCAACGCTCCAGGCAACACCACTTCGCGCAGGATCGAGCAACGCTCTGCACCGAGGCTGCGAGCCGACGCCACCAGGCGCGGGTCGATGGCCTCGACGCCGTGCACGGTGTTCAGCAGGATCGGGAACAGCGCGCCAGTGAACGTTATGAACACCATCGACAGTTCCGACGATGGGAACATCAGGATCGCCAGCGGGATCCACGCCACCGCCGGAATCGGCCGCAGCACTTCGAGTGGCGGCAGCAGGGTGTCCTCGGCCCATTTCGAGCGGCCGATCAACAACCCCAGGGCCACGCCAATCAGCGCCGCGGCGCCATATCCGGCAAAAACCCGTGACAGGCTACTGCCCAGGTGCGCCAGCAGGGTGCTGGAGGTCAGCAACTGCCAGCCAGCTGCCAGCACCGCCTTCGGTGTGGGGACATAGGTGAACGTCAGCAGCCCGAGGTCCAGCTTCACGCTCGCCGCGACCTGCCAGAACAGCAGGCAGGCCAGCAGCGAAGCCAGGCGCACCGGCCAGCGCTTGAGGTTGCAGGTCATGTCGGTACCTCCCGGTCAGCGCTGGGCGACCAGCTTCTGGTTGGCGCTGACGAAGTCCAGCGCTTCACCGCCATGGGCCTTGGCATACTGCTCGGCCTGGTCCTTGAGCAGGAACGCCGCCAGTTCACCCTTGGCGTTACGCACGAACCAGGCCTGGTTCGCCAGCAACTTGATTCCGCTGTCGGCGGCCTGGGCGTAGATGGCGCGGATGTCCTTGCCCTCCTGCTCCAGCTGGGCCAAGGCGCCAAGCGCGGCCTCCGGCGAAGCGTAGTGGCGGACCTTGCCTTCGCCGCGCACCCAGATCTGTGCCAGGCGGCTGAAGTCGGTGATCGGTTTGCCTGTCAGCGCGTCATTGGCCTTGAGTGGCTGCGGATCGTAGTCCTTCAGCGCCTTGTCGTAGTCCAGGCCAGCCTCCTTGAAGGCCGCACGGATGTATTGGTCGTCGATGAACTTGTCGGTGTCGAGGCCGCGGTCGGTCTTTTTAAGCAGCTTGAGCGTATCGATGGAGGTTGCGACTGCCTGACGGTATTCAGGCTTCCATGTCAGGTCGCGGGTCTGCAGGCCGAGCGGGCCGTGGAACAGG
The DNA here is from genome assembly GCF_046557535.1 of Pseudomonas sp. S1(2024). NCBI lineage: Bacteria > Pseudomonadati > Pseudomonadota > Gammaproteobacteria > Pseudomonadales > Pseudomonadaceae > Pseudomonas > Pseudomonas sp. S1(2024). The sequence continues at coordinate 9,179 of NZ_JBKGFP010000069.1, read as the reverse complement.
TAATTGACCTCGGCCTCGATGCCGGTGACTTTCTCGATCAACTCGCTGTACTTCTCAGGTTCCGCAGCGATCAGCCGATCGGCTTCGAGGCTGGCGCGCAGGTAGGCGGTGACCACTTCGGGGTATTTCTTCGCATAATCGGCATCGACCAAAGCGCCATGGAAGGTCGGTGCGTTGGCCTGGGCGCCGTCATAGATCTTGCGGGCGAAGCCGCGGTTGGGGAACAGTTCGGCGAACGGCACGAAGTCGGCATGGGCCTCGATGCGGTTGCTACGCAGGGCGGAACCGGCGATTTCCGGCGCCTGGGCGATGATTCGCACATCCTTCTGCGGGTCCCAGCCCTGGGCTGCTACGGCACGCAGCAGCATGCCGTGGGCGGTGGAGGCGAACGGCACGGAAATGGTCCTGCCCTTGAGTTCAGCCAGCGACTGCACGCTGGACGCCGCCGGTACGACGATGCCATTGCCGCTGCCGTGCACGCTGCCCGACAGCACGCTTACGAACAGGCTGCGCTTGCTGGCATCCAGGTGAGCAACACCGTTGAACGACCCGGGGAAGTCGGCCATTGCACCGAAGTCGAGTTTGCCAGCGACCATTTCATTGGTCAGTGGCGCACCGCTGGTGAAGTTCTTCCACTCCACCTGATACTTGGCGCCTTTGTAATTGCCGTCATGCGGCAGGTACTTGTCCAGCAGGCCAAGCTCGCGTATCAGCAGGCCACCAGTGGCGCAGTTGATGGTGGTGTCCTGGGTGCCAATGGCGATGCGGATGGTTTCGGCGCTGGCATTCAGGCCAGTGAGCGCCAGCGCGAGGCCGGCCACGGTTGCAACAAGGCGCATGGGTGTTTCCCCTCGAGTCGTTATAAGAGTTGGGTCGTCTCCGCCGCCCGGCTTGGGTGGTGGGAAACGAGGGGCACAGCAGGAGGGCGTCCGGTGGTGCGCCGGATGGCGGGATGAATCAGCGCAGCAGGTATGGGATGTCGACCTTCACCGCACCCGTGGGGCAGTCCTTTTCGCAGGGCATGCAGTACCAGCATTCGTCGAAGGCCATGTAGGCCTTCTGCGTGGCCGGGTTGATCGCCAGCAGGTCCATGGGGCAAACCTCCACGCAGACGGTGCAGCCTTTTTCGGCGATGCACTTGTCTTCGTCGATGGTGACGGGGGCGCTGCTGCGGAAGAAGATTTCTTGCGGCTGGTAGGCCATTTCACGGAGTCCTCGGGGCCTGCGGCCCTCGTTCTTCGAAGTGTTCACAGGACACAGCGTCGCCTAGGCTGCATCGGCCTTTACCCGCAGCTGGTCGTAGGCGGTCTGCTCTTCTGCGTCCAACGCAATCAGGTAAGGCTCGACCGCTTTCCTGAAGCTGGTCATTTCACCGTTCTCGCCCTTTTTCAGATGGCAATGGCAGAACCACTCGCCATCGTTGCGCTCGGGGAAGTCCACTCGGTGGTGGTACAGCCCCCAGCGGCTTTCCTCGCGGAACAGCGAGGCCCGCGCCGCCATCTCGGCGCAATCGCGAATCACCGAAACTTCCATCGCACGCATCAGTTCATGAGGGTTGCTGGCCTTCATCTGGTCCAGGTCACGTTCGATCTCGGCAAAGCGCTCCAGGCCGATTTCCATCTTTTTGGTCACCTTCGGAGGTTGCAGGTAATCGTTGACCATGCGTCTGAGCTTGTACTCGACCTGCGCTGGCGGCAGGCCATGCTGACGCTGCAGCGGGGCAAACACCCGCGCGCGCTCGCGCTCGACCTGTTCGGCATCGACCTCGGCGAATTCGCGCCCGGTCACGTAATGCGCAGCGTTCACACCGGCAAACCAGCCATAGGTGAAGGCCCCGAGCATGTAGTTGTGCGGCACCGCTGCCATATCGCCCGCGGCATACAGCCCTTTGACGCTGGTCTCGGCCTTTTCATTGACCCACACCCCCGACGCCGAATGCCCGGAGCAGAAACCGATCTCCGAGATATGCATCTCGACCATGTGCTGGCGATAATCGGTGCCACGCCCGGCGTGGAACTGGCCACGACTGGGGCGCTCGTTGCTGTGCAAGATATCTTCGATGTTCTGGATGGTTTCCTCGGCCAAGTGATCGAGCTTGAGGAACACCGGGCCATTGCCGCCCTCGAGTTCCTGATGGAACTCCCACATCATCTGGCCGCTCCAGTAGTCGCACTCGATAAAGCGCTCACCCTTGCTGTTGGCGGTATATCCACCCAGTGGGCCGGTGACGTAGGCACAGGCCGGGCCGTTGTAGTCCTTGATCAGCGGGTTGATCTGGAAGCACTCGAGGTTGGCCAGTTCGGCACCTGCGTGGTAGGCCATGGCGTAGCCATCACCGGCGTTGGTCGGGTTCTCGTAGGTGCCCATCAGATAGCCCGACGACGGCAGGCCCAGGCGCCCGGCCGCGCCGCAGGCAAGGATCACCGCCTTGGCCCGCACCACGCGAAACTCGCCGCTACGGCAATCGAAACCCAGCACGCCAGCAGCCGCACCTTCACCATCGAGAAGCACACGAGTGCAGACCATACGGTTGCTGATTTCGACCCGGGCACGCTTGAGCTGACGGTACAGCACCTTTTTGATGTCGTGGCCTTCGGGCATGGGCAGCACGTAGGCGCCCATGTGGTGAACCTTTTTCACCGCGTAGTCGCCGGTCTCGTCCTTCTCGAACTTCACCCCCCAGCGGTCGAGTTGCTCGATGGTTTCAAAGCTGTGGGTAGCGTAGGCATGCACCGTGGCCTGGTTGACGATGCCGTCATTGGCCACGGTGATTTCCTTGGTGTACTGCTCGGGGGTGGCATGGCCTGGGATGATCGCGTTGTTCAGGCCATCCATGCCCATGCTGATGGCTCCGCTGCGCTTGACGTTGGCTTTGTCCAGCAGCAGCACGCGCAGGTTTTTGTCCTGCTCCTTGGCCTTGATCGCCGCCATCGGCCCGGCGGTACCGCCACCGATGACGATGATGTCGTAGTCCTGGGTCTGGATGCTCATGCCTTGCTCCCCTTCTGGCGGTCGATGCGCAGGCGGTACTGGAAAGCATCGCCGCGGTAGTAAAGGTGTTCGAAGTCCAGTGGCGTACCGTCGACGGCATGGGTCAGGCGCTCGATGCGCATGATCGGCGAGCCTTCCTCAACATCCAGGGCCTGGGTCAGGTCGCTGTCGGCCAGCACGGCATCGATGGCCAGGTCGGCGTGGCCAAGGGCAATGCCGCAGTCGTTTTCCAGGAGCAGGAAAATGTCGCGGGTGACAAGGTCGGCCTTTTCCAGTTTTTCGCCGACGGCCTTGGGCAACCAGGTCAGCTCCAGCGACACCGGCTCGCGGTTGATCAGCCGTACTCGGCGGATCTCGGTGACCAGGCTGCCCTCCTCGACCTGCAGCCGCGCGGCCACCAATGCATTGGCTGGCACATGGCGGAAGCTGCGCAGGCGGTTGATCACCTCGTAACCCATTTGCGTCATCGACTCGCCCAACCCCTGCAGGGTACTGACGTTCTGGAAAGCCTTGGGCTTGGCTACGAAGGTACCCTTGCCGTGGATCTTGAAAATCAGCCCTTCCTTCTGCAGATCGCCCAGCGCCTGGCGCACGGTGATGCGGCTGACGTCGAAAGCCTTGCCCAGTTCGCTTTCCGAGGGCATGCGGCTATGCGATGGATAAGTGCCGTCGAGGATGCGCTCGCGCAGCAATTCCTTGAGCTGGGTGTAAAGCGGTACCGGGGACAGGGGGAGCAGTTCGGCCATGGGGTCTCTTCGCTGATCGGATACTTGTTATAACAAGTTGTGACCAGAGAATAGAGGGCATAATAACTGCCGTGGAAATATCGATATCGCATATGGATAGATGCGTTTGTGATTGCTTCTGCCGGCCTCTTCTCGGCGAAAGGTAAAAACAGCTACAGATCAAGGCGATGGACGCCATCGGATCAGATGGGTATCATGCGTGCGCGTTGCACTCGTAGCTCAGCTGGATAGAGTACTGCCCTCCGAAGGCAGGGGTCGTGGGTTCGAATCCCGCCGAGTGCGCCATACCCCTCACAAAGCCCGCCTTGCGCGGGCTTTGTCGTTTCTGCAAGACAGTGTCGGCCTGCTCGCGTTATTTCGTTTGGCGCTTACTGAAGCTGGCTTTAGTCCTGATGGCTTTACCTGGTTGGATCCATCTGCCTAGAATAGTGGCATTATGCCTCATCCTTCAGATGGATCGTCGCAAGGTTAACCATACCCTCCAGGGAATCAGGAATGAAAATGCTGAAACACTGTCTGGCCTTGACCATCGCCGCCACCCTCGTGGGTTGCCAGGCGACCGGTGAGCAATACCAATCCGATGTGTTCGATGCCAGCCAGGTAAACACCCAGCAGGAAGCCAAGACCGTGAAAATCATCACGGTCTCGCCGACCAAGATCAAGGTCAGCAACGAGAAGAACCAGAAAGCCGCAATGATGGTGGGTGGTGTACTGGGTGCGCTGGGTGGCGCGGCGCTGGGTGCAGGCCACAACAAGGACACAGCGATCATCGGCGGCGTGGCAGGCGGTGGCGCCGGCGCCCTGGCCGGTTCCCTGGTCAGCGATACCTCGCTGGTGCCTGGCGTGCTGATCGGCTACTCGGAAAACGGCAAGATCTACACCTCCGCCCAGGTTGGCCGCCCGTGCGATTTCGAAGTGGGGGGCATCTCCCTGATGGTCATGACCATCTCCAACGAAACCCGCATCCAGCCAAATGCGACCTGCCCAGATCCGAAAAAGAGCTGAGGCCTGAGCACATGAAGCACATTGTTCTGGGCACCGCCCTCGCACTGTCTGCCGCCACTGCCATGGCAGGCCAGTTCGATCAGCTCTACCAGATCGAACAGCAGACCAAGCAATCCGAAGCCGCCCTGGAAACCGAACGCCTGCGCCAGGCCGCCGCCGCCGAGCAGCGCGCCGAAGCTCGCGAAGCTGCTGCCCGCCAGCAGCGCGCAGCGGCCCAACGTGCCTCCGCGCAGCGTGCCGCCGAGAAACAGCAGGCGCAAGCAGCCGAGCGCAAGCGCGTGCAGACCCGCGAAGAAGCCTACGAGGACGACCTGCGTGCGCTGGAGCTGGAAGAGCGTCGCCTGGCCCTGCAAGCGAAAAAGGCAAAGGTCGCCCGCGCCAACGACTACATCGATGCCGAACTGCGCGACAGCGCTGCACGCACCGACGTGATCCAGTCCAATGCAGACTCCGCACGCAACGTCACCTCGGGCGCCAAGTCGCTGCTCGAGGACGCCGGCAAGGCGGAAGTGAAACGCGCCGGCAGCCTGTTCGGCGAGTAACCATCCAGGTGCGGTCCCGGCCCGCAGGCCGTGACCGCCCGTTGCAGAGACAACATCATGCTACGTCTGATCATGCTGGCCACGGCCGGCCTGCTGCTGAGCGGCTGCCTGCAGGAAGAAGCCAAGTTCCCCACCGTCGACCTGCACGGTCGCCTGGTCGTCGACCAGGAAATGACCGCATCGCGTCAGGCGCAGGGCATCCAGGGCGAGTACTTCAAGCGCGTCCTCAGCGTGAATGGCCAGGACATGGCCTTCAACGACTTCGTCCAGCAATACTGCCCGGACAGCAACACCCGCAACGAAACCTGTATCAAGGCCTTCCGCATCAAGAAGATCGACGATGTCAGCGGTGCCACGAGGTTCCTGCCCAACGGGCTGTAATCACCGTTGGAAGCACTGGAAAGGCCCCGGCAACGCGCCCGGGGCTTTTTCGTTTGTGCGACATGTCGCGTTTCTGGCACTCCCGTGCCACGGGTCATTGGTGTTAGCGTGGGCGTCTTCCCGTTTCCCGACGGGTAACCCACAACAATGATTGGCGAAGGAATGCGCACAACCATGCACCTGAAAAAACTTACCGCCACCACCCTGCTGCTGGCCAGCATCGGCCTGTTCACCCAACCGGCACAGGCCAACCTTACCCAGCAGCAGTCCGCGGCCATCGTCAAAGCCTTCGACGGCAGCGACCCAAGCGACTTCAAGCAGTTCCTCGGCAAGCTCAAAGGCAGCGACCTGGCCAAGGCCGACAACCTCGCGGCAACCCTGGATGCTTACCTGGCCGGCAAGCCATTGGCCGCCGAGCAGCAGAACGAGATCAACCGCCTGCTCGGCCTGTATACCCGCATCAAGTACGGCAAGGCTGCCAGCGAAACCCTGCGTGAACTGGTGGCCATCCCCACCTTCAACGTCGAAGGCACGCCGCAGCACGAGAACCCCGAGTTCCTCAGGATCGCCGAAAAGATCAAGGCCCTGGCCGACAGCTTCGGCCTGGCTTTCCGCAATATCGACAACCGGGTGTACGAGATTTCGCTGGGCAGCGGTAAGGAAGTGGTCGGCATCCATGCCCACGCCGACGTGGTGCCAGTCAACCCGGACAACTGGAAGCTGGCCGATGGCACGCGCCTGGACCCGTTCAAGGTCACCCTGGTCGGTGACCGCATGTACGGCCGCGGCACCGAAGACGACAAGAACGGCATTGTCGTGGCGATGTACGCGCTGAAAGTGGCCAAGGACGAAAACCTGCCGCTGGCCCGCCAGTTCAAGCTGCTGATCGACACCACTGAAGAAACCAGCGGTGATGCCATCCCCTACTACTTCGAGCGCAACCCCACGCCCGACTACAACCTGGCCCTCGATGGCGGCTACCCGGTGGTCATCGCCGAGAAAGGCTACGGCACGATCATGGCCAGCTTCAGCAAGCGCCAGGCCAGTGGCAAGGGTGCCGAGATCGTCAACCTGACCGGCGGCCTGGCCACCAACCAGATCCCGACAACCTCGGTCGCGACCCTGGTCACCGACAACCCGGCGAAGCTGGCCAGCCAGCTGGAAAAAGCCGGCGCCGATTACGTGAAGCGCAATGGCGGCGACTTCAGCATCGCTGCCAAGGCCGATGGCAAGCAGGTGTTGCTCACCGTGACCGGCGTTTCCGCCCACTCTTCGGAGCCGGAGTCCGGGGTCAACCCGGTGGCGCGCATGCTTGGTTTCATCAACGGCCTGGGCAAGGATGTGCCGCTCAAGCACAACCACTTCACCGATGCCGCCCGCTATGCCGCCGACAACTGGGGCCTGGACTACCTGGGCAACAAGCTCGGCGTGGCCTTCAAGGATTCGTTCATGGGCCCTCTGACCGCCTCGCTGACCTTTGTCGGGGTGGATGAAAAAGGCCTGAAACTGGCGGTGAACCTGCGCATTCCGAAGGGCAAGCCCATTGCCAAGATCAAGGACGAACTGGCTGACAAGCTGGGCAAATGGACCCGGCAGAGCCATACCTCGGTGGCCTTCGACTACAGCCTGGACGAGCCGATGTACCGCAACCCCGAAGGCGAATGGGTCAAGGCCTTGCTGGACGTTGCCACCGAGAACCTGGGCATGAAGCACGAGTTCGGCACCTCGGCGGGTGCTACCTCGGTACACGACCTGCCTAACGGCGTGCAGTTCGGCCTGGCCATGCCGGATGTGAAGTACACCGGGCACAACGACAACGAGTTCAAGACCGTGGAGCAGTTCATGCTGGACTTGCAGGTGGTGAGTGAGATGGTGGCGCGGATCGGGCAGATGCCGAAGCTCTGAGCCAACTCTACCGGCGTCTTCGCGGCTAAAGCCGCTTGTGTCTTGATGGGGGATTAGAATTTGGAGTGAGAGCGGTGAATGGCAAGCTGAATGCCGTAGGTGCCTTGAGCACGTGTGGGAGCAAAAGCTGCCATTCACCGTTCCACTTTGGCGAGAGCCCGAACAGTTGGATGCGGCTCTGATCTCGAATCACAAGCGTGGGCCAAGCCAAAGTCCTCTCACTGTTTTGAGTTTAGGAGGTTTTGGTGATGGCTTCCTTCTTGGGTATCGATGTTTCCAGTCTCTCCCTTGATGCTGCGGTGCGGCCACAGGGCATCAAAATGCATTTAAGCAATGATCCAACAGGGTTTGAGGCGCTACTGGAGAGCCTTCGCAAGCTCAGTATCAAACGCGTCCTGTTAGAGGCGACGGGTGGCTACGAGCGAGATGTCATGCGTTTTCTACAGGACGCTGGCTACAAGGTCATACGCGTCAATCCCAGGCGAGCCAGGTCATTCGCTGACTCTTTAGGCATCAAGGCCAAGACTGACGCCATCGACGCCGAGGTTCTGGCGCACTATGCCGAAGTCATTCCAGATCAACCCTCTCTACGAGTCAGCCCCGAACGAGCGCTTCTGCGAGAGTTGCTTCAGCAACGTGATCGGATGGTTCAACAGCGAGATGACGACCTGCGGCGCCTGAAGCAGGTGCAATCGACTGCAGTTGCTAACTACCTGAATGCCAACCTGAAACACTTCAAGGCGCAGATCAAACGGGTTGAGTGTGAGATCGAACAGCAAATCGCGATGCTGAACGACGAACGGGTTGCCCAGCTGATCAAAGTGAAAGGCATTGGGATGGTGACGGCGGGCAAACTAATAGCGCTGCTGCCGGAGCTAGGTCGGGTTGAATCCAGAGAAATTGCCTCCCTGGTTGGGGTGGCGCCCTTCAACCACGACAGCGGGAAATTCATGGGCAAGCGCTCTATCTCTGGCGGGCGATTTGCGGTCAGGCGATCGCTGTACATGGCATGCCTTGTGGCGATGAAATACAACCCAGCACTCAAGGCTCGTTATCAGTCACTGCGGGAGCGCGGAAAACTTCCCAAAGTCGCTATCGTGGCCTGCATGAGAACGTTCATCGTGCGGTTAAATGCCATGCTCAGAACGGGTACATCATGGCTCGATCTAGTGCTACCGCAGCCTGAAAGTACAACGTAAATCCAGAACGCAGCGTGAGCCGCGTGGAAGCGGGCTTGCCCGCGAAGCCAACACCGTGGTGGATGGCACGGGCTTCGCCCGTGTTCGCGGGCAAGCCCGCTCCCACAGGGATCGCGCCAGCTTTTTGAAATTGAGCAAGACAGTTGCTCCCACCTCGACCGCATCGGCCTCGAGCCAGGTGCTATCCCTGTGGGAGCTGGCTTGCCGGCGATGAGGCCAGTACAGGCAACACAAGACAGTTGCTCCCACATGGGCCGCATAGCTTTCAAGGCTTGCGCTGGACCTGTGGGAGATGGCTCAGCCTTTTGGGCTGCGCTGGCGCGTAGATAACTGAAATTGCAAGCAAACCGCGTACCCTGTGGGAGCGGCTTTAGCCGCGAAGAATCCAACGCGGTGCATGGCACCGGCTG
>NZ_JBKGFP010000068.1:0-73936 GCF_046557535.1 Pseudomonas sp. S1(2024) | reverse complement strand
CTACCGTTTCATGCTCCCAGCGCTTCAACCGGCGTTCCTTACCCGTCGTACACTGCTTCTGCATGGAGCAACTTTGGCAGCCAGAGAACCCGTAGGAGTGCAGCAACATGCCGTCCTCGATCGAAGAGTGCCTGCGGGTCAGTAGCCGACCCGCAGGGCATCGGTATTCATCCGATGCAGCAATGTAGATGAAGTCCTGCTTACCGAATCGGCCTTGCGCTTTGCTGCTTGATGTCAGCGGCTTCGGGACAAAAGTGGTGATCCCGGCCTGCTCGCAAGCAAGGATTTCCGGACCTTTGTAATAGCCTCGGTCGGCTACCACTGTCAGCGACTCAGCGCCGATCTCTTCGCGTGCCAGGTTCGCCATATTGCTTAGCTGCGTTCGGTCATTGCCAACATTGGTGACTTCATGAGCAATGATCAGATGGTATTTGTCATCGACTGCTGTTTGTACGTTGTAGCCAACCGTGCCAGTACCTCGGCCACTCGTGGCCATTGAGCGTGCATCAGGATCGGTAAGAGAGATTTGCTGATCTGGGCTGGCGTGAAGCTGCGCTTCAATGTCCTTTAGCTTTGTCATCTGCTGTTTCAGCTTTTCTATTTTTTCGCTCAGCCGTTCAGCCTTGGCCTCGGCGACCTCGGGCGCCGCCCGATCCGCCGAATCCAGCGCCGCAAGATAGCGGTCAATGCTCTGCTCGATCTGCTGCATGCGCGCCTTGATCTTGCCCTGGGTGAAGTTGCGGTCGCGGTTATTTACGGCTTTGAATTTGCTGCCGTCGATGGCAATGATCGACTGGGAGAAAAGATTGAGGTTGCGGCACAGCACTACGAATTGCCGGCACACGCCGCGAATAGCTTTACCGTTGTCTCGACGAAAGTCAGCAATCGTTTTGAAGTCAGGAGCCAACCGGCCCGTTAACCACATCAGCTCGACGTTGCGCTCTGCCTCGCGCTCAAGCCGGCGGCTGGACTGAATCCGATTGAGGTAGCCATAGATGTAGATTTTCAGCAGGACTGCTGGATGGTAGGCCGGACGACCCGTAGCAGCCGGATCGACACCCTCGAATCCGAGCGCTCCGAGGTCGAGTTCATCGACGAAAACGTCAACCACTCGAACAGGGTTTTCTTCGGTGATGTAATCATCCAGGCACTCCGGCAGCAGCGTGACTTGCGTCCGGGCCTCACCCTCAATGAACCGCTTCATGATCGTCCCCGCCACGATCTCGACGATCAGAAGGTTAGATAATCGCAGGGTTTTTTCACAGCCTGGACCCGAAGCTGCCGGTCTGTAACGTTACCTCTCGCGCATGGAAGTGTCTGTTAGCAGAGGCGTTGTTGCATATCTCTAAGTCGGATGTTCTGGTATAAAAATACCCCTGCCCAAGTCACGGACGACGACCATGCAGATACGCAAGATGACTCAGGAAGACCTGCCAAGCGCCAACGCCCTGTGCTTGGATGCGTTCATGCTAGCGGTTGCGCCATCGCTGTCTGCCCAGGGCGTGGAAACCTTCGCAAAGGTGGTTGCTCAGAAGGCGTTTGCCGAACGAATGGTAAGTGACAACCTGATGCTGGTTTGTGTCGCGGAGGGAACCTTGGTCGGGCTGATCGAGCTGAAGGAAGGGCGCCATGTGGCGATGCTGTTCGTTGCGCCGGCCTGGCAGCGCCACGGCGTTGGGAGGCGCTTGATGAATGCGGCTCTGGAGCAGGCCAGGGCCAATGTAGTAACAGTTAGAGCGTCGCTATCTTCAGTGGCCGCTTATGAACGTTACGGTTTTGCGTTGGCAGGGGAAGTGGGCGAGCTTGCCGGGCTGATCTACCAACCGATGGAGAAGCGGTTGACCATTTGAAGCGCCGTCTACGACCCAGGCCGCTGTTCTTAATGACTTCAAATGGCCGTTAGGGGCCATGCGCCAAGGGCCGTAATGGGTCGTTAGTCGCCGTTCGTGGACAATTGCTGTCGGCCCAGAGACCGGCCGCTTCGCGGCCCCATCGCCTTCGACCCGCGCCCGGCGCGGTCGGCAAATAGGCGGCACGCTATGCCCGTTGAACGGCGGGTCAGCCCAGAACCATGGAGCGATGAGGCGAGCGAAGGTTTCGTCGTGTGTGCTAACCGGCCCCTGTTTGAAACAAGCCCCGTACCACCTCCCTGATCCAGCGATTCCCGCTGTCTTGCTGGTACCGTGCGTGCCAGTGCTGCTTGACCGTGAAACCTTCCACTGCAAACGGGCAATCGTGCACGTGCAAACCATGCATGTCGGCGAGTGTCTGGCCGATGTGCCGTGGCAACGTAGCCACCAGGTCGGTCGACCCGACAATCATCCCCAACCCCAGAAACGCCGGCAGCTCCAGCATGATCCTGCGTTCGATGCCGGCCCGCGCCAGGCCAGCTTCCAGTAACTTCTGCCCGGTCCCGGCACTGATTTGTACATGCCCCTCGGCCTGGTAGCCCGCCACGCTCATGCCGTTGCTCAATCGAGGGTGTAGCGGGTTGCTCAGGCAGACCCAGTCCTGCTCGAACAACACTTGCTGATACATCCCCGCACCCAGCCAGGGCACGAAGCCGATGGCCAGGTCCGCCTCGCCCGACTCCAGCGCGCTCTCGGTATTGCCATCGATGCGTGCAGCTTCCAGGCGAATACCCGGCGCGTGGGTGCGCAGGTGGTTGAGGATGCTGGGCAGCAGGGTGATATGGCTGGCATCACTGACGCACAGGCGAAAGCGCCGCTGCGCCGTGGCCGGAACGAACTGCGGCTCCCAGGTAGTCAGGCGCCGCAGCGATTCCAGCACCTCGCGGCATGGCCCGATCAGCTGGTCTGCCCGCGGGGTTGGCGCCATGCCGCCTGGCGTACGCACGAACAGTGGGTCGTTCAACTCTTCACGCAAGCGCCCCAACCAGATGCTCACGGTAGGTTGGCTCTGGCCGAGCTGTTCAGCACTGCGGGTGACGCTGCGGCATTGGTACAGCACATCGAACAGTTGCAGCAGCTTGGGGTCGGGCAAAGCGTCGAGCGCACTCATTATTGCGAAATCCAATAAGTGTATTGAGTCCATTGTATAGCCGAAATAAGGCTCGCTGCATAAGGTAGTCGCAAACCACAGGAGGTCAGCGATTTGAAAATCTGCATTCTGGGCGCCGGCGCCCTGGGTTGTGCCATCGGTGCGGCCTTGAGCGAAGCGGGGCACGAAACCTGGCTGTTGAACCGTGGCCATGCACATGTCGAGGCGATGAACCTGCACGGGCTGCGGGTGCAGGACGAACGCGGCGAGCGGCAGGTCCGGGTGAAGGCAGCCTGCGACGCGGCAACCGTGGGCGTGGCCGACCTGGTGGTGGTGCTGGTCAAGTCATTCCACACCGGCGAGGCGATTGCCGGGGCCAAGGCGCTGATCGGGCCGCAGACGCTGGTGCTGTCACTGCAGAACGGTCTTGGCCATGAAGACATCCTTGCCGAGGCCGTGGGCCGTGAGCGGGTGCTGGCTGGCAAGACCTACGTCGGTGGCGTGCTGCTGGCGCCGGGTTCGATCCGCGCCGGTGTTGCGGGCAAGCAGACTTTCATCGGCGAACTCGACGGCCAAAGGACGCTGCGTGTGCAGGCCATCGCCGAGGTCTTCAATGGTGCCGGGCTCGCCACCACGGTCAGTGACAACATTCTCGGCACCATGTGGGACAAGCTGCTGGTCAACGTCGCGACAGGCGCGCTCAGCGGCATCACCAGGCTCGGTTATGGCCAGTTGTACAGCGAGCCGCTGCTGGAAAGCACCGCCAAGGCAGCGGTGGCTGAAGCCATTGCCGTCGCTGAACGAGCAGGCATCCGCCTGAGCCTCACCAGCCCGGATTCTGCATGGCGGCTGGCCGCCGAAGGCCTGCCGGCAAGCTTCCGTACCTCGATGCTGCAGAGCCTGGAAAAGGGTTCGGTCACCGAGATCGATTTCATCAATGGCTCCGTCGTGCGCTGGGGCCAGCGCCATGGCGTGGCCACGCCGGTCAACGCGACCCTGGTGGCCTGCATCAAGGGCATCGAACGCGCCATGGCCGATCAGCAGAAGGGGAGTAATCCATGAGCCAGCCGAAAGCCTACCTTGAACACGTTGCGTTCTGGGTGCGCGACATCCAGTGGCACATCCGCTTTTTCAGCGAGGTGTGTGGCATGACCATGCGTGAAATACAGGGTGACGTCGAGCAGCCTGCACAGTACTGGACCCTTGGTGGCCTGCAGTTCATCCACCAACCGGACTTTGCCGGCCCGGAAGGGCGCATGGCGCACCTGGGCATCATGTGCGAGGACCTCGAAGCCACCCTGGCCGCCGCACAGCGTTTCGGCGTGAGCGAAATGCCCCAGGGCCGCAACTGGCTGCGCCTGCCTGACGGCCTTGCGGTCGAGTTCATTCAGGCATCGCCGGCGAAATGCGTCGCCCAGGCACTGGCCATCGACCCACGTGCAGAGGTGGTGGCATGAGCGTAGTGGAAAGATACTGGGACGATGCCCGCGAAGGCGATGAATGCATCAGCCCCACCTACACGGTGACCCGCGAACGTATCCTGGCCTACGCAGACCTCACCGGCGACCACACCCCGGTGCATGTCGACGAGGCCTACGCCAACGCCAGTCATTTCGGCTGCCTGGTTGCCCACGGCCTGTTCGGCCTGTCGATCGCCGACGGCCTGAAGACCCAGTGCGAATACCGCTTTGTGCCGGGCATGTCGCTGGGCTGGACCTGGGACTTCGTGCTGCCGATCAAGGTCGACGATGTGCTGCACGTGCGCATGCGCGTGGGGGCGATGCGCCCGAGCAACAGCCGACCGGGCTGGGGCATCGTGGTCTTGCCGTCGGAGCTGATCAACCAGCACGGCGAAGTCGTGCAGCGTGGCGAGCACCGGCTGATGGTGCCCCGGAGGGTGCAGGCATGAGCCAGGCATTGCCATTGGCAGGTATCCGCGTCATCGACTACAGCCACTTCCTCGCCGGGCCCTATGTGGGCCGCTGCCTGGCAGCACTCGGCGCCGAGGTGATCAAGGTCGAACGGCCGGGCAGCGGCGATGCCGGGCGCCAGCATGCATTTACCCTTGATGAGCAGCAGAGCGGTTACTTCCTGCAGCTGAACATGGGCAAGCAGGGCGTCAGCGTGAACATGAAGGACCCGCGTGGCAAAGCGTTCATGCAACGCCTGACCGACTCGGCCGATGTGTTCATCGAAAACTATCGCCCCGGTGCCCTGGACAAACTGGGCCTGGGCTATGCCGAGCTGTCGGCGCGCAACCCGCGTCTGGTGTACTGCTCCATCTCCGCCTATGGCCATACCGGGCCGGATGCCCACCGCGCCGGTTTCGGGCTGATCGCCGAGGCCAAGAGCGGGATCATGCAGATGGTCGGCGTGCCGGGCGAAGCGCCGCCGTTGCTGCGCATTTCCCTTGGCGACATGTACACCGGCATTCATGCCGTGGCGGCGATCAATGCGGCATTGCTGGGCCGGGTGAACAGTGGTCGCGGCCAGCACATCGACATGGCCCTGTACGACACGCTGGTGTCGATGCATGAATATGCGGTGCAGTGCTACACCTTGTCCGACGGCACCGTCCTGCCCGAGCAGACCGGCCATGACATGCCCACCTCCACCCTGTACGGCGTGTTTCGCGCGGCCGATGGCGACCTGGTAATCGCCGCCCAGGTCGACGATGCCTGGCAGCGCTTTGCCGCGATGCTGGAAGCCAACGGTGGCCCGGCCGGGTTCGGCAGCGACAGCCGCTACCACAGCCTCAATGGCCGCAACGCCCATCGCCAGGCGATTCTGGCCGTGGTTCGCGACTGGGTCGGCGCGCGCCAGGTGGCGGATATCCTGCAGTTGCTCGATGACATCGACATCCCCAGCGCCAAGGTGCAGCGCATTGACGAGGTGGTGGCCGACCCGCAGATTCAGGCGCGCAACATGGTCATCGAGCAGCAGCACCCGCGCTACGGCACCTTGCGCCTGCCCAACCTGCCGTTTCGCTTTTCCGACTGCGACACCACGATCCACCAGGTGGCCCCGGACCTCGGTCAGCACAATGCCGAAGTGGCCGCCGGCCTAGGTTTCAGCCCTGAAGAAATCACCGCCATGCAGGCAGACGGTGTGCTGTTCACCCACGGAGATGCACGATGAGCGACCGCTATGCAGTGATCGGCCGGCCGATCAACCACACCAAGTCCCCGTTGATTCATGGCCTGTTCGCCCAGGTCGCCGGCCAGTGCCTGGAGTATGGCGCGCTGGAGGGCGAGCTCGAGGGCTTCGAGGCTCAGGTACTGCAGTTTCGCAGTGATGGCGGGTTGGGCATGAACATCACCGCGCCGTTCAAGCTGCGAGCCTTCGAGCTGGCCGACCAGCGCAGCGAACGCGCCCAGTTGGCGCGGGCGGCCAATGCGTTGAAGTTCGAGGATGGCCGTATCTTTGCCGAAAACTTCGACGGCATCGGCTTGCTGCGGGATATCGAGGAAAACCTCGGTGAGCCGCTGGCCAATCGACGGGTACTGTTGCTCGGCGCCGGTGGCGCGGTACGCGGTGCATTGCTGCCGTTCCTGCAGGCGGGGCCGAGCGAACTGGTGCTTGCCAACCGTGACATGGCCAAGGCGCTCGCCCTGCGCAACGAACTGGATCATCCAAGGCTGCGCATCAGCCGTTATGAGGAGCTGGAGGGACAGTCCTTCGACATCGTGGTCAACGCCACCTCTGCCAGCCTCACCGGCGAGCTGCCGCCACTGCCTGAAGGCGTGCTGGGCGCGACGCAGCTGGCTTACGAGCTGGCGTATGGCAAAGGCCTTACGCCGTTCCTGCGCATGGCCCAGGCGCAGGGGGTGGTGCGCCTGGCCGACGGTGTCGGCATGTTGGTCGAGCAGGCGGCGGAGGCTTTCGCCTGGTGGCGCGGGGTACGGCCAGAAACCCGCGCCGTCATCGATCGCCTGACTATTCCGCTGGAGTAGGACCAAGGCCACAGTGGGAACGGGCATGCCCGCTTCCACTGTGGCCCTGCCAATCAGTATGGCGGCGCTGGCAGTTCGGCCAACAGTCTTTTGAGCCCGTCGCTCCACTGCCTGCGTATCTGCTCGTAATACACATCGTCGCTGGCGATACGCTGGCGTTTCGGTGTTTCCAGGCTGTCCTTCTGATACACCAGCAAGTCCAACGGCATGCCCACCGACAGGTTGCTGCGAATGGTCGAGTCGAACGAGATCAGGCCACAGCGCAACGCTTCATCGAGTGGCATATGGTAGCCGAGATTGCGGTCGAGAATCGGCCGCCCGTACTTGCTTTCGCCCAGTTGCAGGAACGGGGTGTCCGGCGTGGCCTGGAAGAAATTGCCCTGCGCATAGACGTTGTATATGCCCATGGGGCCGCCGGCAATCTGGCCGCCGACGATGAACGAACTGCTCAGGTCGATACCGGCCGACAGCTTGCTGCGATCACGGCTGACCACCTCGCGCAAGGTGTCGGCGACCAGTACCGTTGCATCGTAGAGCGTCGCAACGTTCAACAGGTGGGGGCCGGGGCCCTTCGTACGTTGCTGGAGCAGGTTCACCACCGATTGCGAGGTCGCCAGGTTGCCAGCGGTCTGCAGGACGATCAAGCGCTCCCCCGGCACGCCGAACACGAACAGCTTGGCAAAGCTGGCGATCTGGTCGATGCCCGCATTGGTGCGTGAGTCGCTGATGAAGACAAGCCCGTCCGCCAGGTGCATGGCGACACAATAGGTCATGCTGTTTCCCTTGTTTTTTTCATGAACGGATGCCGCACCTGTCATTGGCGGTGCACGTGTACGCTGGCCTGCATCGATTCGGCGCCGCCCCCGCGGCGCACGCCCCTGACCGGGCAGGCATCGAGGTAGTCCAGGCCCACTGCCAGCTTCAGGTGGCGTTCTGGCCGGGTCAGGCGGTTGGTGATGTCGAAGCTGTACCAGGCGTCATCGACCCAGGCTTCCGCCCAGGCATGGCTGGCCAGGTGCTGCTCGTCTTCGGTACATAGGTAACCGGACACATAGCGTGCCGGAATACCCAGGCTGCGCGCGCAGGCGAGGAACGCATGGGTATGGTCCTGGCACACCCCGGCAGCGCCGCTGAACGCTTCGATGGCAGTGGTGCCCACCGATGTGGCACCGGGGCTGTATGGCATGTGCTCGGCCAGGCCTTGCATCAGCCCGATCAGCGCCGCCCGGTCGCGGTGCTCGCCACAATGTCGGCTGGCGAAGGCCTTGAGAGTGTCATCGGCCTGGGTCAGGTGGCTGCCGCGCAGGAAGGGCAGGGGTGAATGTTCGCCGGCCTCCTGCTCGCGATCCGGGTCGATTTCTACCTGGCCGCTGGCGGTCAGTGCCAGGTGGCCATGGGGTTTGTCCAGGGTCAGTACATGCAGGATGTTGCCATACGGGTCGATCTGGCCGTTGACCTTGCAGGGCAGGTCGAGTTGCCATTCAGTGATGCGCTGGCGCTCGCTGCTGCGTGGTGTCAGGCGCAGGAACTGGATGCTGTTGCACACATCGCTTGCATAGCTGTAGGTAGTGTCGTGGCGAATGGACAGTTTCATACGACCTCCAGATAGGAGTGGTGGACCGCCTGGCCCAGTTGATTGATGCGCCCGATGAAGTCGCTCAACCACGGGTGCAACCCTGCTTCGAGTATTTCGTCGATCGCGGTGTAGCGCAGGCGAGCGTTGAGTTCGGCGGCCATGCGCTGGGCGGCGCGCCCGGTGCTGCCCGGCAGGCTGGCAAGGATCTGGTCCAGCTCCTCGATGCAGGCATGCAGCGAGCGGGGCACATCGACCCGTAGCAATAGCAACTCGGACACCGGTCGTGCACTGGGTGCGGCGCGATACAGTTCGTTGAAGGCTTCGTAGGAGGTCAGCGCGCGCAGCAAGGCGCTCCATTGGTAATAGCCGCGGGCAGAATCATCGCTGACTTCCTCGGAGGCCTCCCCGAACATTTCATAGCGTGCATCGAGCAGGCGCAGGGTGTTGTCAGCCCGCTCCAGGAAGGTCCCCAGGCGGATGAAGCTGTAAGCGTCGTTGCGCATGATGGTGCCTGAAGTAGCACCGCGGAACAGGTGCGAGCGTTCCTTGACCCAGTCGCAGAACTGGCTGATGCCATAACGGCCGAGACCATTGCTGGCAATGTTGCGCATCTCGATCCAGGTAGCGTTGATGTTCTCCCACATGTCGGCAGTGATGCGGCCACGCACTGCGTGGGCATTGGTCCTGGCCGCCTGCAGGCAGCAATAGATGCTGCCGGGGTTGGTCGCATCGAGGGCGAAGAAGTGCAGCATGCGCTCGGTGTCCAGCTCGGTGTGCCGGCGGCGGTAGTCGTCCAGCGTTCCGGATGCCAGCAGTGACATGGCCAGCTCGGCATGGCCGTCGCTGCGGCCAGCCTGGGGCATCAGCGATAGCGAATAACTGACCTCGAGCATGCGCGCAAGGTTCTCTGCACGCTCCAGGTAGCGCGACATCCAGTAAAGGTCGGAAGCAGTTCTCGAAAGCATGGTTCAGTCCTCCACCACCCAGGTGTCCTTGGTACCGCCGCCTTGCGACGAGTTGACCACCAGCGAACCTTCCTGAAGGGCCACGCGGGTAAGGCCGCCTGGCACCAGTCGGGTTTCACTGCCGGACAGCACGAACGGGCGCAGGTCGATGTGGCGCGGCGCGATGCCGCTGTCGACGAAGGTCGGGCATGTGGAAAGGCACAGAGTAGGTTGAGCGATGTAGGCGTGCGGGCGGGCCTTGATGCGGGCGCGGAAGTCCTCGATCTGTGCGCTGGTCGCCGCAGGCCCGACCAACATGCCGTAGCCACCGGACCCCTGGGTTTCCTTGACCACCAGCTCGGGCAGGTGGGCCAGGACATGGGAAAGCTCTGCAGGCCTGCGGCACTGCCAGGTAGGGACGTTGTTCAGGACCGGCTCTTCGCTCAGATAGAAGCGGATCATGTCGTCGACATAGGGGTAGATCGACTTGTCGTCTGCCACCCCGGTGCCTACCGCATTGGCCAGCACCACGTTGCCAGCGCGGTACACCGAAATCAGCCCCGGCACGCCCAGCATCGAGTCAGAGTTGAACGACAGCGGGTCGAGGTAGTCGTCATCCAGGCGGCGATAGATCACATCCACCTGTTTTGGACCAGCGGTAGTACGCATGTAGACGTGCTCGTCACGGATGAACAGGTCCGCACCCTCGACCAGTTCGATGCCCATTTCCCGGGCCAGGAAGGCGTGCTCGAAATAGGCACTGTTGAAGCGGCCAGGGGTGAGCAACACGGCAGTGGGGTTGTCCAGTGGGCTGGCGCTCTTGAGCGTGTCCAGCAGCAGGTTGGGGTAGTGGTCGATGGGCGCGATACGCTGTGCGGCGAACAGCTCGGGGAACAGCCGCATCATCATCTTGCGGTCTTCGAGCATGTAGCTGACCCCGCTGGGGGTGCGCAGGTTGTCCTCCAGCACGAAGTAGCTGCCATCCCCGTCACGGACCAGGTCGACGCCAGCGATATGGGCATAGAGCCCGCGGTGCAGGCCCAGGCCCTGCATGGCGATCTGGTAGCCTTCGTTGGCCAGCACTTGTTCCGGCGGGATGATGCCGGCCTTGAGGATGCGCTGGTCGTGGTAGATGTCCTGCAGGAACAGGTTCAACGCCTGAACCCGCTGGATACAGCCGCGCTCGACCATGCGCCATTCGCTGGCGCGAATGCTGCGCGGGATGATGTCAAAGGGGATCAGGCGCTCGGTATCCTCTTTGTCACCGTACAAGGTGAAGGTGATACCGGCGCGGTGAAACAGCAGGTCAGCTTCGCGTCGGCGTTGCTCCAGCAACTCCAGCGGGGTGTTTGCCAACCAGCGGGCGAACTCCTGGTAATGCGGGCGGCAACTTCCGTTCGTATCATACATTTCATTGAAAAATGCCCGGGACATACCCACTCCTTGCCACCGTTGCCGGCAGCTTCATTGCGGTTCATCTACGTGTTTCAGGGTGCGGCCTTGCGGGTCGGTGGGTGTTTTGTCTGCGGTGAGCCTCGAATCCGATCAATTGCTGTGCGTTGTGCACGCAAGAGGCCATTGCAATGAAGGTGCCGAAAGCCAGGCACAGTTCTGGAGTGGCAACGGGCTGGCGGTAACACCTTGAAACTCTTGGGTTTTATTGCTGCATTCGATGACTGCGCCGCATGCAGCCGTGCGGGAACGGTCGGGAGGGGGGACAGGCGCGCCTCAAAAAAAGGCGCGCTATGCACCGAGCTGCAGCTTTTGCTCCGAATTGGAGCGAGTCCATGGCGAGGCGGCACTCCGGCCGCGCAAGCAAGGAGTAGTGCGTTTCGTTCCGAGTGTCAGGTTATGACGCAGTCACCGACGCAGAATGCTCTGGACGTCGCTTGCAGATCGAAAACGGTCACTATCATTCAACGGATTTGGCCATTTCCGACGTTCCAGCCGCGTCGTTCCAGGATGAAAATGCATTTCGTCGAGTGGGCGGAGGAGGAGTCGGCATGATGGACGACTCCTCCTGTAAACCGTGACGACGATCAGGCTTGTACCGCGTCGGCCCCGCCAGAGAGCATGGATTTTTTGCGTACCGCTTGATAGAGAAGGCTGGACACCATGAAGCCTGCAATGGCCAGCATGCTCATCAGAATGAACACATAGTTGTAGCCCTGTTGACCAGGGAAGTGGTCGAGGATCGCGCCATAGATGACGTAGGCAAACATGCCGGGGGCATAGCCGATCAGGCAACCGATGCCGAAGGCCGAGCCGGTGATGTGCTGGGGAATGCCGACTTCGCCCATGGGTGCCCAGAACACGCCGCGCATCGAGAAAACAATCAGCGCGAAGGATAGGGTGGCCGCCATCCCCGCATAGATGAAGCCCGGGCTTTTAGGAATCAGCATGATCACGGCCATCAGCGGCAATAACGCCAGAAATGCCCACTTCAGGTAGCGGCTGGTACTCTTGAACTGCTTGTCGGCAATGAAACCGCCGGCAGGCCCGCCGAGGATTTTCAGGAAGTATTGATTGATGATGCCGTAGGCGCCTACCAACGCTACTGGCAACCCGTACATTTCCTTGAGGTAGGGGATGAAATAGGTCAGGCCGCAGTAGACGATGTAGACCATGAACACATTGAGGCTGACCAACCAGATACCGGGTACCTTGATAGCCTCCATCAGGTTTGCCAGACCGTTTTTCGGCTTGGTGGCCGATTGCGCATTACCGCCCTTGAGCAGGACCCAGGTCAGGGTGCCAGCCAGAATGTCGATGACCGAGTAGAACAGGATCGCCGATTTCAGGCCGGCTTCCCCCGAGCCCATGGCGACGAACACGCCCAGTGCGGAAAAGGCCACCAGCGTATCAACCACGCCACGCCCGCCTTCCAGCAGGCCGAACAACCGGCCTTGCTCCTGATCGTCACCCAGATTGCGGATGGCCTTGAGCAGCGATGGCCAGAACAGGCAGTCGGCACAGACGGCCAACAGACTGAACACGATCAGCAAACTGCTGAAGGGCGGGAAGGTCGCCAGGTACAACCCCAGGCTTCCGGTCCCGATCAGGCCGAGGGGGATCAGTTTGCGCGTGTCGTAGCGATCGGCGAGCAGGCCACCAACCACGAACAGTGCAGTCGCGATGATTGCGTTGGCACTCAACAGCATGCCGATTTCAGTGTGGCTCAGGCCCATGAATTCCTGCATGGGGACATAGAAGGCGTCCTTGAGGTTCGCCAGCTTGTAAATGGTGCCGCCACCAAGGATGAGAATCAGGAATCTGAGCCATTTGGCCTTGTTTTGAGTTGTCATTATTGTTCTCCGGGCGTAATCGGGTCGTCAGGTTCAGGCGTTGGAAGGAGCGGCCAGGGTCAGTTCAGCCAAGGTGCGCAGTTCGCCCAGCAAACCTCGGACATAGGCCACCTGATTGTTCGCCCAGCGGTGTTCGTCGGCCAGCATGCGCTCGAGCGAGTAGCCTTTCGGGAGCGGCGTTTCGCTCATCTCCCGGTAAGCAATGAATGGATCGGCTGCTTCGAGGCTCTGCCGGAATGCCGGGGCCACGTAGTGATTTTCCTGCTCGAGAATGAACGCGATCACTTGCGGGGTTGCTTCGCCCAGCATCAACAGTTCGAACAGCATGCGGGCGCTGGGCAGATCGTCTTCGTCGCTGCCTTGCAACACGCCGTAATGGCCGAAGCCGTTTTGTTCGGGGACGATGCGTACGCCCTTGAGGTGAGCCTGGCGGATGTGCGGCGCCAGGTTGTGCAGGGCCTGCAGGGGCTGTTCGCAGGCATTGATCATGTTGCCGAAGTCGAACAGGGCATGCAGGCGAGGGTGGTTGACACGGTTGAGCAGCTGCGCGATTTCGCTGCTCTTGAGTTCTTCATGCTGCTCGAAGTCAAAGTACAGATCGTTGGCATCGGCCTGTTGTGCGAGGTAGTGCAGGTCGGTCTCGATCACGTCCATGACCCGCGACAGCGGACCCTCGTAACGTGAGTAGACACGGATGTTGCGCACCCCCAGTGCGTTGGCGATGGCGATCACCTGGTCGACATCCTTTTTCAGCGTGCTGCTGATTTCCAGGTGCACATCCAGCCCCAGCGCCTTGGCCTTGCTGGCAAACGCCTGGAGCTGCTCTGGCGACATCTGGCTCAGGCTGTTTTCCTCGCCGTCGAGCAAGTGCAGGCTCAGGCCTTGCAGCTCGTGGCGATAGGCGAAGTCCAGCAGGTCGGCGGGGGTGACACGACCGTGGGTGAGGTTGGTCAGTAGCGGGTAGGCGTGGGCAAACAGGCGCAATTGCCCGAGACGCTCAAGCAGCCGCTGGGCCAGTGCCTCTGTCAGCACTGGAGCAGCCACGTGTTCGACCACCTTGTGGCTCAGCAAGGCGTTGAATCGTTCCTGGATCTTGTTGTTCATTAGAGTTGTTCCTGGTTCAGGCACCGGTCTACCGGCGCAGCCTTTATCGCGCCAGCCAGGAACTCTCGATAGATCCATTATCAATTAATTGATAAGGCCACTTTCCACGCATCAAGTGGTCGGCGGAAGATAACCCAGCGTGCGCAAAGCCTGGGCCAGCTCCTCGACACGCTCCCGGGCCTGCTTTTCAGGCGTGCCGGCAAAGCCGATCAACAGGGCAGGCGGCAGGTCATGCTTGATGCGGTAGTCGCTCAAGGCGTAGGTGTGGATGTTGTGTCGGGCCAGTTGCCGGGCGATTTCAGTGTCACTGAGTTCGGGGGGCAGCCAGGCGATCAGGTGCATGCCGGCATCCGTCGGAGTGATCCTGAAAAAGCTGCCGATCTGCTTTTCAAGTTGTTCGATCAACGCCTGCTGGCGCGCCTTGTACAGTGCACGCATGCGGCGGATGTGCCCCAGGAAGTGGCCTTCGCTCATGAAATCGGCCGTTGTGGCCTGAAGCAGTGTGGGCGGGCTGCGATCCATGACCGCGCGCAGGGTGCAGAAGGGCTCGACCAGCGCCTGCGGCAGAATTACGTAGCCCAGTCTCAGTGACGGGAAGAGCACTTTGCTGAATGTGCCGACATAGATCACTCGGGCCATCTGGTCCATGGCATACAGTGCCGGAAGAAGTCGACCACTGTAGCGAAACTCGCTGTCGCAATCGTCCTCGATGATCCAGCTCTGATGCTTCGCAGCCCAGTCGATGAGTGCCTGGCGCCGCACATAACTCAGGGTGACACCCAAAGGATGCTGACGCGAAGGCGTACAGAATACCAGGCGCGCATCAGGGCACTCGGCAAGGCCTTGCTGGACATCGATCCCCTGTTCATCAATACGCAACGGAATGATCCGGGCCCCCTGGGCTTGCAACGCAATTCGCGCGGCGATGTGCCCAGGGTCTTCCATCCAGACACTGTCCTGCGGATTGAGCAGCAGCATGCCCAGCAGGTTGAATGCTTGCTGCGCGCCGGAAACGATCACTACCTGCCCGGCATTGCAGTCGATACCTCGCGCATCGAAGACATACTCGGCAATCGCTGTGCGAAACGCCTGCAAGCCTTGCAACTCGCCATAACCCAGGATCGCCTTGGTTGGCTTTAGCAAATGACGGTTCATCAGGCGCCGCCAGATTGCTTGTGGAAATCCTTCATAGGTGCTGTGACTGGGCAGGAAGGAGGTCGGCGTCGCCGGATCCCAGTCGGCATAGGACACCCCGCGAAAATGATCGCTGCGCAGCGACAGCATCGACTGGCTCAGTTCGGACAGGCGCGGTGGCTGGCGCGGTTGCTCGTCCTCGTTACTCCGGTTTTCCCACTCAGTACCGACATACGTACCTGCACCCGTGCGCGAGGCCAGGAAACCTTCGGCAATCAACTGATCGAAAGCATTGAGGATGGTGATCCGCGACAGCCCCAACTCGATGCTCAAGGTCCGCGTCGACGGCAGGCGCACGCCCCCCTGAATTCTGCCGTTGAGTATCTGTTTGCGAATCTGCAGATACAGCTGGCGGTACAGGGGTATGGCACTGGCACGGTCCAGTTCGATAGCCGACAGCAGCAAACCTGTGGGGGATTTCATGACATGCTCGTCTGGTTAAATGGGACTTGACCTGGAAACCGTCAGGTGACGGGGCTTTCAGGGTAGCGAGCGGTACCCGATAAGTCATCCGTCCGGCTTTGATGTCCGGTGCAGTTTGATGGCTGGATACTGCAGAAAAGACCGAATAAAGCGTCCGCTTTGGGTCGTTGACGCTCAGTCGCGAATGGCTGCTAACGATCCATTGCGGACACCTGTAACCGGGGCCGCTTCGCGGCCCATCGCCGGCAAGCGCGGCTCCCACAGGTACAGCGCATGCCTGAAAGTTGGTGATATTCCTGTGGGAGCCGGCTTGCCGGCGATGAGGCCGGTACTGACTACAGAGCTTTGGATCAGTGTCCGCCGTGGGTCGTTAGCCGCCATTCGCGGTCGATCGCTTTTGGCCCAAAGCGGACGCTAAAGGATAACTGGTTTCGTAAGCGCGACGCCGCTCCTGTGGGAGCGGGTTTACCCGCGAAGAGGCCGGTGCAGGCGACACAACATGGTGATCACTGCTGACTCGCCGGCCGGTGATGAGTGAGAGGCGCCAACGGAAGTGTTACTGCACATTCCCTTCGCTTGAAACGCTTCCCTGACACCGGTAGTCTTTGCCCGCTGCTGTAAGTCCAGCGGCCGGGTTTGGTCACCCGCAATCATCAAGGCGCACAAGCGCCCGCTCTGCGATACAGTTGGCGCTTTTTTGTGCCCGCTGTTTCGTTTTATGGCGGCTGTGCGTGGGGCGCCTCCGTGCGCGCCGGTTTCCTTGATTCCCGGTTGACCAACCCGCGTACAGTCGCCACCCATTCGTTTGGTCACGTTGTGTGGCGGCTCCAGTGAATCAAGGAGCGACACAATGACAAAAGGCTTACCCGATCCTCCCGTACGCGCCACCACGGCGTCCTCCAGTTTCTCCACGTGCGAATGCAGCCATCCGCCATTGTTTGCCGTGCGTTCTGGGGTGGACTACGAAGATGCGCTGGTGCATCTGGCCACGCTGCTCAAAGGCGCTTTTGCGACCAATCTCAAGGCACTGGAGCTGGCCAAGGGAACCTGTCGTGATCTGTTGTTGAGCAATGACCATGGGCTGGATTCGGCCAAGGCGGTGGTGGAGGCGTTGCTGGATGGGGTGGAGAGACAGCAACTGGTTGGGCGGAAGACGGTGCCGGGTGTCTGACGAGCGTTTGGGCTTTGTTGGACTCAAGCGGCAGCCGTGATTGACCTCGAGGCCCCTTCGCGGGTGAACCCGCTCCCACAGGTACAGCGCCAACTCGAAGCCCGCGCAGTACCTGTGGGAGCGGGCGCGCCCGCGAAGCAGACGACGCGGTGGATGGCACCGGCTTTGCCGGTGTTCGCGGGCATGCCCGCTCCCACAATGATCGCCGTTGGGCAAAGCGACAACTATGGGTCGTTATCCGCGGTACGCACCAGAACCGTTATCCAACCTGGCGGTCGTTCACCGCTGGCAGGCCCCCGCGCTGTACTGACCATAGCCCCGGATCAGGCTTTAGGTTGCCTTTTGCCAACCACCGATCGTCAGCTCCATCGACCTCCAAGCCTGCCGCCCGGTCAACCGGGAGACCCTAGGCCGCGATGGTGAACCAATGGACGTCTTTGCTGACAATGAAATGTCGACCCGCAGTGATGTGGTCGGGCAACTGATCGTGGCGTTTTCCCTGATTCTGCTGTTGGCCTTGTTGCTGGGGCTGTTCTCCCTCTACCGCCTCGCCGGGGCGCTGGACGCCCGAGAAGTGGAGCAAAGCCGCTTCTATGCAGAATCCGGGATGGCCCAGTTGCAGAAGAATGACAAGACGTTCCTGCTGACCCATGCCAACTGGCAGGCCGCCTATGATCACTTGGGCGGGCAGGTCGATGCACATTGGGCATACGACGAGGATAACGTCGGCGCCACGCTCTATACCTCCGATGGATATGAAGGCGTATATGTGCTCGATGACGACGGCACTCGGTACGCAATACTGGACGGTCAGCTCAGCCAGCAGGGCCTGGAGCAGCATACCGTCAGTGCCGGCAAGATCCTGCAGGAGGCTCGGCAAGCAGCGCAGCACGAACAGGCGTCTTCAGGCTATCTGGTCTTTCGTGGCCAGCCGGCGGTGTACGTCGCTGCACTGATCCGCCCGCAGACCCAGCCCGCCCGCCCGCCGGGACCAACTGCGGTGTTGGTGTTCATTCGGGTTCTATCGCCACAGGTGCTCCTGCCGCTGGGCCAGGCGGCGGGGTTGTCCGGCCTGGCCGTGGACGATTCGTCCGATCAGCGCCAAGGGCGCGGTGCCCTGCCACTCGAAGACAGCGGCCACGCCTTGACATGGGATATACCGCAGCCTGGCACCGAACTGATCCAGACCGTAATCGCGCCCTTGGCTATCGCCGTTCTATTCATCGCGTTGAGCATGGCATTGTTTGCACGCTATGCGATTCGGGCCAGCACCAGGATCGATCGTAGCCACCGTGCCCTGATGACTTCCCGGGTTGCCCTGCAATCGAGTGAAGAGCGCTTCAAGGCCGTGGCCGAAGCCGCGTCGGACTGGATCTGGGAAACTGATGTGCTCCTTCGGCTGACCTACCTTTCGGACCGGTTCACCGCACTCACCGGGCACCCGGTCGAGGCGTGGCGACAGCGCCCGATTACCGAGTTGCTGTCGTGTGACACCAGTAACCTGCGGACCTCGCTGCACAGCCTGGCCGCGACAGGCTCTTCCGGCACGCTGCGCTGCCAGTACCAGGACCATCTCCGTCAACAGCGTATCTGCAGGATCGCATCTCGTGCGATCGTGGCCGAGGGCGTCTGTACCGGCTTTCGTGGCACGTGCAGCGACATCACCGACGAAGTGGCCGCCCATGCCCAGATTCAGCACCTGTCTTTGCACGACGCCCTGACCGGCCTGCCGAATCGCAACAAGCTGTTCCGTTTTCTCGAACAATCAACGCCTGGCGCCCAGCTGGCGCTATTGATGCTGGACCTGGACAACTTCAAGCCCATCAACGACAGCCTTGGGCATCCAGCCGGCGACGCGGTGCTGCTCGAGGTAGCGAGCCGCCTCGGTCAAGCTACCCGTGACAGTGACCTGGTCGCCCGTCTGGGAGGTGATGAGTTCATCGTCGTACTTACCCGGCCAGGCGATCACGAAGACATGGACCGGTTCTGCATGCGCGTGATCGAGGCGATCAAGCGCCCCATTCAGGTCGAAGGGCATGTTGTGCAAGTGGGGGTGAGCCTGGGTGTAGTCCTGTCGGCCGAATACCCCGGTACACCGAGCGACCTGATCCGACATGCCGACGTGGCCCTTTACAGCGCCAAGCAGGCGGGCAAGAACACCTGGCGCTTCTTTTCGGCACAGATGAACGCAGCATTGATGGAGAAGCGTGTGCTGGAAAGCGAGCTGCGCGAGGGCATACCGCGTGGCGAACTGGTGCTGCATTTTCAGCCGCGCTTCAAGGTCGATGGGGTCTCGATCGCATCGGCCGAGGCCCTGGTGCGCTGGCAACACCCGCGCCTGGGCCTGCTCCGCCCGGATCGTTTCATCCCGCTTGCCGAAGAGTCCGACCTGATCGTGCTGCTTGGCAACTGGGTGCTGCAGGAAGCCTGTACCAAGGCGCGGGGCTGGCCGCAGGCGGTGATGGTCTCGGTCA
This sequence comes from Pseudomonas sp. S1(2024), assembly GCF_046557535.1. Lineage (NCBI taxonomy): Bacteria > Pseudomonadati > Pseudomonadota > Gammaproteobacteria > Pseudomonadales > Pseudomonadaceae > Pseudomonas > Pseudomonas sp. S1(2024). Next base: position 54,792 of record NZ_JBKGFP010000068.1, on the reverse strand, counting down.
ACATGTCGCCGGCCCAGTTCAGCCGCAGCGATGTGGTCCGCGACGTCGGCAACGCGTTGCGCGCCACCGGGCTGCCAGCTCACCGCCTGGAGCTGGAAATTACCGAGAACGTCATGCTCAACGATGTTGAAGGCGCACTGCACACCATGCTTGCACTGAAGGAGCTGGGTGTGCGCCTGAACATGGACGACTTCGGGACCGGTTACTCCTCGTTGGGCTACCTGCGTACCTACCCGTTCGACAGCATCAAGATCGACAAGCGCTTCGTGCAGCACCTGGGCAAGAGTGGCAGCGACCGTAGCGTGGTCCAGGCCATCATCAACCTTGGCAATGCAATGGGCATGACGGTGACTGCCGAAGGTGTCGAGACCGCCGAGCAATTGGCCTTGCTCAGCGATGACCAATGCCATGAAGTACAAGGCTTCCTGCTCAGCAAACCGCTGGAAAACGAGGCACTGATGGGGATGATGAAAGACCAGGTGTCGTTAGCGCAATGACGCCTCGCAGAGGAGCGCAGTTTCATTCGGATGCAAACGACGGCCGTTCCGCGAACCATGCCACCGCCAGCTCCTTGAACGCCTCAGCCGAAGGCGTCAACGGATAGCGTTGATCATGCGCCAGCACGATGCTGTGCGCTGGCAATTTCTCCTCGGTCGGCCGACATACCAGCGCTTGACCATCATAACTGCGGTCACCAAATGGCCGGGTGTAGATCAGCGCCACGCCAAACCCGTTGGCGACCAGGCTACGCTGCATCTCGAAGGTGCGCACACGGTGCACAGCGGCGGGCGAAAGATCGTAGAAGCTGAACAGGTCCAGCACATGCTGCCAGCTGTGGACCTGATCGGTGACTACCAGGGTGTATTCGGATAGCGCTTTGAGGCTGACGCGCGACTCCTTGGCCAACGGGTGATCGGCAGCCAGCAGTACCTGAGCGGTCAGCTGGCACAGCTGGGTGCATTGAGTGTTCGGCGGCAGACCCAGATCGTAGGTGATCGCCAGCTCTATCGCGCCCTCACTCAGCCGCTTGCCAACATAATCGAAGCTGCCTTCGCGCATATCGACCGTGACCCTCGGGCAGGACTCCTGCATCCGGCGCACGATCTGTGGCAGGCAATAGGGCGCCAGGTCTTCAAAACACCCGACCACCAACTCTCCGACACACTCTCCCGCATTGGCATTGATCTCGGCAAAGGTCCGAGCCTCGCTCAGCACGCGACGGGCCTGGACCATGACGGTACGCCCGAACGGGGTCAGCGATATGCCGAGGCCACGTTGGCGCACGAAAATCGATTGGCCCAGCACCTCTTCCAATTCGCTGATGGCCGCCGAAATGGAGGGCTGTGAAACATGAAGCTCCATGGCGGCAGTCGTCAGGTTCCCGTGCTTGGCCGCTGCGAGCGCGTAGCGCAGTTGTCGCAGTGTGAACTTCATAGGTTTTTCCGTTGTGATACATCAGGACATATTATTTTATCCTTTTTTGAGGTTGTGAAATATTTCCTCTGTGCAGTGGCCACCGATCACAGGTGCCACGCCGATGCCGATTGCAAGGCTGATCAGCCAGTTTGGCGACCCTCTTTGGGCCGGATGCCCTCGACTACTGCAATCCATGTTCTTGTTTGGGAGCGTCACAATGAAAATTACAAAGGCTCTGCTGACCACCACACTATCTTTCGGGCTGCTGGCGGCCGCTGGTGCCAGCCAGGCGGCCGGCTGGTGCGAGTCTGGCAAACCGGTGAAATTCGCCGGATTGAACTGGGAAAGCGGGATGCTGCTCACGGACGTGATGCAGTTCGTGCTGAAAAATGGTTATGGCTGTGAAACCGACAGCCTGCCGGGTAACTCCATCTCCATGGAAAACGCCCTGAGCAGCAACGACATTCAGGTGTTTGCCGAAGAGTGGGTAGGGCGCAGCGAGGTCTGGAACAAGGCGGCGGCCGCCGGCAAGGTCGTTGGCGTCGGCGCGCCGGTCGTTGGCGCAGTCGAAGGCTGGTATGTGCCGCGTTACGTGATCGAAGGCGACCCCAAGCGCAAACTCGAAGCCAAGGCACCGAACCTCAAGACCATCGCCGATCTTGGGCAATACGCCCAGGTATTCAAGGACCCGGAAGAGCCGGACAAGGGGCGCTTCTACAATTGCCCGGCCGGCTGGACCTGCGAGCTGGACAACAGCGAGATGCTCAAGCACTACGGCCTGGAAAGCAGCTACACCAACTTCCGCCCGGGCACCGGCCCGGCACTGGATGCCGCCGTGCTGTCGAGCTACAAGCGTGGCGAGCCGATCCTGTTCTACTACTGGTCGCCGACGCCGCTGATGGGCCTGGTCGACCTGGTCAAGCTGGACGAGAAGCCAGGTGTGGATAAATCCCTGACCATCAAAGTGGGCCTGTCGAAGGCCTTCCACGAGCAGGCGCCGGAACTGGTGGCGGTGCTGGAAAAGGTCAATCTGCCGATCGACCTGCTGAACCAGAACCTGGCGCGCATGAGCAAAGATCGCATCGAGTCGCCGGAACTGGCCAAGTTGTTCCTCAAGGAGCACCCCGAGGTCTGGCACAGCTGGGTCAGCGAAGACGCAGCCAAAAAGGTGGACGCGGCACTCTGAGCGTGTGGGTTCGTCCGGCTCCTGCCGGACAAGGCACGCGACAGTCCGTTTCATGCACTTGCTCGAGAGAATTCCATGTTTCCCAAGAACTTCACGTTTTCCATTGCCGACTGGGTCAATGGCTGGGTCGATGCGCTTGTAACCAACTACGGTGACGTGTTCCGGCACATCTCCGACACACTGCTGTGGGCCATCGTCAACCTCGAAGGCCTGCTGCGCGCAGTACCCTGGTGGCTGATGCTGGCCATTGTTGCTGGTATCGCCTGGCACGCCACCCGCAAAGTCGTGACCACTGCCGTGATCGTCGGCTTGCTCTTTTTGGTCGGCGCGGTCGGCCTCTGGGACAAGCTGATGCAGACCCTGGCGCTGATGCTGGTCGCAACGCTGATATCGGTCCTGGTCGGCATTCCGCTGGGTGTGCTGTCGGCGCGCAACGATCGCCTTCGGGCGGTGTTGATGCCGCTGCTCGACATCATGCAGACCATGCCCAGCTTCGTGTACCTGATACCGGTGCTGATGCTGTTCGGCCTGGGCAAGGTGCCGGCGATCTTTGCCACCGTCATCTATGCCGCGCCGCCGCTGATTCGCCTGACCGACCTGGGCATTCGCCAGGTGGATGGCGAGGTCATGGAGGCGATCAACGCTTTCGGTGCCAATCGCATGCAACAACTGTTCGGCGTGCAGCTGCCACTGGCGTTGCCGAGCATCATGGCCGGTATCAACCAGACCACCATGATGGCCCTGTCGATGGTGGTCATCGCCTCGATGATCGGTGCCCGCGGCCTGGGTGAAGACGTCCTGGTCGGCATCCAGACCCTGAATGTGGGCCGCGGCCTCGAAGCGGGCCTGGCCATCGTGATTCTGGCGGTCGTGATCGACCGCATTACCCAGGCCTATGGCCGACCACGGCATGGGGTGGGCAAATGAGCGCCAAACAGACAATGAACAAGATCGAAGTCAAGAATGTCTTCAAGATATTCGGTGCTCGCGCCGAAGATGCCCTGAAACTGATCCGCCAGCAAAAAGCCAAGGATCAGGTCCTGGCCGAAACCGGCTGCGTGGTTGGGGTCAACGATCTCTCGTTGTCCATCGGCAGCGGCGAGATCTTCGTGATCATGGGGCTGTCGGGCTCGGGCAAGTCGACCCTGGTGCGCCACTTCAACCGCCTGATCGACCCGACCAGCGGCCAGATCCTGGTCGATGGCGAAGACATTCTGCAGTACGACATGGACGCCCTGCGCGAATTCCGCCGGCACAAGATCAGCATGGTATTCCAGAGCTTCGGCCTGTTGCCGCACCGCAGCGTGCTGGACAACGTCGCTTACGGCCTGAAAGTCCGTGGCGAGAGCAAGGCCAGGTGCGCAGAGCGTGCCCTGCACTGGATCAACACCGTGGGCCTCAAGGGTTACGAAAAGTCGTACCCGCACCAGTTGTCGGGCGGCATGCGTCAGCGCGTCGGCCTGGCCCGCGCTCTGGCAGCCGACACCGACATCATCCTGATGGACGAAGCCTTCAGTGCGCTCGACCCACTGATTCGCGCCGAAATGCAGGACCAGTTGCTGGAGCTGCAGAAGACACTGCACAAGACCATCGTCTTCATCACCCACGACCTGGACGAAGCGGTGCGTATCGGCAACCGGATTGCCATTCTCAAGGACGGTCGCCTGGTCCAGGTCGGTACGCCGAAAGAAATCCTCTACCAGCCTGCGGACGAATATGTAGATCGTTTCGTGCAGCGTCGCGTAGCTTCGCTTTAAGGAACCGGGTGTATGTCGTTTGCCGAAAGAATCATCATCGCCGACGCGCCAGTGCGTTGGCAGGACGTGGTGGCAGTGGCCCGGCATGGCGCGAAGCTTGAGCTGGCCCCATCGGCCTGGGCCCGGATCGAGAACGCCCAGGCGATTGTCCAGCGCATCGTTTCCAGCGGTGACCGCGCCTATGGCGTCAACACCGGGCTTGGCGCCTTGTGCAATGTCTCGTTGCAGGATGAACAACTCAGCCAGCTGTCGCACAACACCTTGCTCAGCCATGCCTGTGGCGTGGGTACGGCGCTGTCGGACGAACAGACCCGGGCGATCATGTGCGCGGCGATCATCAATTTCTGCCAGGGCCGTTCCGGCCTGCAGCGCAAGGTGGTCGAGGCGCTGCTGACCCTGCTCAACCAGCACATCACGCCGCAGGTGCCGAAGCAGGGGTCGGTGGGGTACCTGACCCACATGGCGCATATCAGCATCAGCTTGCTGGGCGTCGGCCAGGTCAGCTATCGCGGCCAGATCATGCCGGCGCAGCAGGCCTTGGCCGAGGTCGGCCTAGCGCCGGTCAAACTGGGTGCCAAGGATGGCCTGTGCCTGGTCAACGGTACCCCTTGCATGACCGGCCTTAGCTGCCTGTCCCTGGACGATGCCACGCGGTTGAGCCAATGGGCGGATGTCATCAGTGCCATGAGCTTCGAGGCCCTGCGCGGCCAACTCGATGCCTTCGACCCTGAAATCATCGCGATGAAACCGCACCCCGGCATGCAGCGCGTGGGCAGTAACCTGCGGCGCCTGCTCGACGGCAGCGAAATCATTGCCAGCAGCCAAGGCATTCGCACCCAGGACGCCTTGAGCATTCGCTCGATTCCGCAGGTTCATGGCGCCGCCCGCGATCAGCTGGACCACGCTGCGCGGCAGATCGAAACCGAACTCAACTCCACCACCGACAACCCGATGCTGCTGGGTACACCCGAGTCGTATCGGGTGGTTTCCCAGGCGAATCCGCACGGCCAGTCGGTGGCCATGGCGGCTGACTTGCTGGCCATCGCGGTGGCCGAGATCGGGGCGATTGCCGAGCGTCGTCTCGATCGCCTGATCAACCCGTTGGTCAGCGGCTTGCCGGCTTTCCTGGTCAGCCAGCCGGGAGTTAATTCGGGGATGATGATTGTCCAGTACGTGGCTGCTTCACTGTGTGCAGAAAACCGTCAGCTGGCACAACCGGCAGTCGTCGACAACTATGTCACCTCCGGCCTGCAGGAGGACCATCTGAGCATGGGCACCAATGCCGGGTTGAAGCTGCACCGCGCCCTGGAGAACTGCACGCAGATCCTCGCCATCGAATACCTGCTGGCGGCCCAGGCATTCGAGTTCCTCAAGGAGCAGCGCTTTGGCGCGGGTACCAGCGTTGCCTGGCGGTTGTTGCGCGAACGGGTCCCGGCGTATGCCCAGGACCGTTGGCTGGCCCCGGATATCGCCAGCAGCGCATCGATCCTGAAGGATCCGGGCCTGCTTGGCGCTGCATTCCCCGAGCTGTTATGAGCGATGCAAGCGCCACTCATGGCTTCGGCTCCTGAGGCGCAAGACCTGTGCAATCGGGGGGCAAATGCCCCCTTGATTGTGAACGACCAATATTCAGAAAAAAGGCCAGGGTGCCGTGCACCCTGGCCGAGCTCATTTCAAGTTAGCGATTTTCGCTACCACGACCGCCGCCGTGGCTGTTCTGTCCGCCTTTGCGTCCTGTCTCGGAGGCGCGTTCACTGTCATTGGCAAAATTGCCTGGATTGTTCTGGGCGGTACCACCTTGGCGGCCACGATTGGTTTGGTTGTCAGCCATGATCTTTCACCTCATGTCGTCACACAGGAAAGTCTGTGTTCAACTCGGACGTCAGGCAGAGGGGCGTTTGCTCTACTGCATTTTGCTCGGCCCGACGGGTTGCGCGAAAGAACCCGTGCGGGCGCCTGTGGTGCAGCAGAGCTTTGTTCGCCAACCTTTGGGAAGGATCTGGCTTGCATCGACTTTGACGGCACGGTTGTTCAGCTCCTGCGTCGTGAGTGGGTGATTGCAAAACCCACGATCATTCCAAGCGCCGCTGCGCCGATCAGTAGAGGTGTCTTGTCTTTTGACTTCCTCCAACCCCCGTCGATACTCCTCCTGCCACTCGGCGGCTCAAAGAGGTTGCCTGATGATGTTTCGGCTTTCGGGCTGCGGTTTATCCCCCGACGCGTCAGCCACCCCGATAACAGAGGCAGGCCCGGTACCAGGTAGCTGGCCAGATGCGCCAGGCGGGCCGTGGCACCGACCGTGGTGTGAGCGCGTGGTGAGATTGCGCAGGCCACCATGGCCTTCGCCACAAGTTCGGGATCATATACAGGGCCCGGAGGCGTCAGCGCATGGCCTGTGTAGTTGCCGCCGTCTCGAAAGCCCGGTGTGTCCATGACGGCCGGATAGATATCGCACACGTGGATATCGGGAAACTCCGTCAATTCCCCCCGCAGCGCCTCGGTCAGGCCACGCAAGCCGAACTTGCTCGCGGAGTACGCGGCTGCATAGGGTTGGGCCACCCAGCTGCCCAGTGACAGCGTATTGATCAGGATGCCGCTGCCCTGGGCTTTGAAGAGGGGGAGGGCTACGAACGCACCGCGCAGGTAACCCATCAGGTCGGTCTGAATGACCTGCTCGTGGGCCTCCAGCGGTGTTTCCTCGAAATTGCCGACCGCCCCAACGCCGGCGTTGTTGATCCAGATATCGATTCGCCCGTGGCCGAACTCTGCTGCCTGTGCGGCCAGCGCTTGCACCTGGTCGTTGTGGGTGACGTCGGTCGTGATCGCGATGGCATCGGTACCGCAGTCGGTGCATTCATCCAGCACGTCGAACAACGCCTCTTCATCGCGCGCAGCGAGCACCAGGCGAGCACCCTTGCAGGCAAATGCGTGCGCGGCGGCCCGGCCGATACCGCTGGAAGCGCCAGTGATCACCACGACTTTGCCGCGCAGTGGCCCTATGCTTGGAACGCCCCCGCGGGGCGCTTCCTGTTCTGTGCCAGATTTCTTGTGGTCGTCAAGTGGCGCGATCGTTTCGCTGGCCTCGATCCGAGAGAGCTCAAGAGCGATGCCATCGACCAGGGTCAACCTCAGCCCTTCAATCGTGCCAGCCTCTTCCACGCGATAGCGTTCACCTGGTTTCATACCTGTCGCTTGATCGATCATTTTGCGAACCCCTGTAGTTGGACCTCGGAAATGCCAGCCTTTGCTGTGCTAGTCAAAAGCAGGCCCGGTGCGCTTGACGCCGCGCGGGCCAGCAACGCTCCGGATACCAAAGCGCTCGTTGGCACCTGCCCGGCAGGCGCATCTTTGCGTGTTGGATATGCAGGGGAAGCCAGGGCGGACGGCAAAGTTCAGACCAACAAGTCCGGTGGTACCAAACGGTGCTTCGCTGCATCCGTGTGTCACAGGATGATGTCCTGAACCGCCGCGCCCGGAGTTACATGCCGTCCTCAATGCCGTGGTGGGCGTCTGACTGCCAGAGGCGCGGGGGAGATGTCTTTCTCGGAGGGCTCTTAACGAGTGGTTGTGCCGGTGAATGGCGCGGCTGTTGTCAACGAGACGGGTCTCTACATCAAGATGTGCCTCGTATCAGGCGACCATCCTAGCCGTTCACGTCCACAATCAGCCGGCCACGGATCTTCCCTTCCATCAGCTCAGAGGCGGCTGCAAGCGCGCCCTGAAGGCAAATTTCCTTGGTCATCGCCGGTAGTGCGTCGATTTTCAGTTGATCGGACAGCCTTTCCCACGCCTCGACTCGTCGCTCGTATGGCTGAGTGACGCTATTGATGCCGAGCAGGCTTACCCCTCGCAGAATGAAAGGTGCAACGGTTGCCGGAAAGTCCATCCCCTGAGCCAGTCCGCACGCAGCCACCAGGCCTTCGGACATTGTGCTCGCGCACGCATTGGCCAGCGTATGGCTGCCGACCGAGTCGATAACGGCTGCCCATCTTTCTTTTGCCAATGGACGCCCCGGGGCTGAAAGCTCGGCCCGATCGATGATGGCCGTTGCCCCGAGGCTTTCCAGGTAGGCGGCTTCGCTGGCTTTTCCGGTTGCGGCAGTGACGGTATACCCGGCACCGGCCAGAAGGCTGATGGCGAAACTACCGACGCCGCCCGTGGCGCCTGTGACCAACACCGGCCCATCGGAGGGTTTCAATCCATGGCGCTCCAAGGCCATCAGGCATAGCATGGCGGTGTATCCAGCGGTGCCGATGGCCATGGTTTGGCGTTCGTCCAGGTGCTCAGGGTGAGGGATCAGCCAGTCGCCGTTCAATCTCGCCTTTTGTGCAAGCCCACCCCAATGGCTTTCACCCACCCCCCAACCATTGAGCAGTACGCGGTCGCCTGGCTGGTATCGAGGATCGTCACTGGCTTCGACAGTGCCCGCGAGATCGATGCCCGGCACCATCGGAAACTGGCGAACAACCGGCCCTTTGCCGGTGATAGCCAGCGCATCCTTGTAGTTCAAGGTGCTGTAGGCCACCTTCACCGTCACGTTCCCGGTGGGCAGTTGGTCGTCCTCAAGCTCGGTGAGTCGGGCCGAGTACTTGTCTTCCAGCTTATCGATCAGAATGGCCTTGAACATTGCTTGTCCTCATTTAGACCGGTTGTCTTTAAATTATCCGAAAGGAATCACCGGGTGATCCCCGTCAGAAAGCCTTGGAAAAAAATGTCCAGGGGGCGGACATGTTGTGTCAGCCGTGCACGAAGAACGGCTCCCTCCCAGCCAACCCAGAAGTAGGCCGCGAGGGCTTTGCAGTCATGCTCGCGAGACACCTCGCCCAGCTCGACCGCTTCCTCCAGGCAGGCAGACAAGCGCTGCTCCCAGTCCTGCAGGGTCAGTTCCAATTGATCACGGAAGCTGTCTGGGAGCACCAATACTTCCTGGCCAAGGTTGCCCACCAGGCAGCCTCTTCGGAACTGGTACTTGGCCATCCCGACCTTCGCCTCTTCAACGAAGTTGGAAAGCCTCAGCAGCGGCGACACGCTCAGGTCGCTGAAGCAGCGATCGAGCTTTCGAGCGAAGTAGTCGGCATAGCGCTGCAGTACCGCTTGGCCGAATGCCTCTTTGCTGTCGAAGTAGTGATAGAACGAGCCTTTGGGCACCTGCACGCGTTTGAGCACAGTATCGAGGCCGGTGGCAGCAAAGCCCTGCTCTGTGAGGATTTCCATGCCACAACGCAGCAAAAGCTCAAGCGTCTCGCCATGCTCACGTGCAACTTTGGGTGGTCGGCCTCTTCGAGGGGCAGGTTTGGCGCTATTCATGCGTTGTAATTTAGACTGCTCGTCTCTAATGTCAACCATAGACCGACACGATTCCCGATTAACCTAGCGTTGGATGCGTCATGAAAAAGCGTTTACCTCCCCTGAACTGGCTTCGAGCTTTTGAGGCTTCTGCTCGGCTCCTGAATTTCACCCATGCCGCCGAAGAACTCAATCTCACGCAGGCAGCGATCAGCCAGCAGGTCAAGGCTTTGGAATCGCAGTTAGGCCAGGCGCTTTTCAAGCGTCTCCCGCGCGGGCTTGAGCTTACGGAGGCGGGAAAATCCTACTTTCCAGTCGTGAGAGAGTCGGTTGAACGCCTCGCTGCATCGACGGATGAGATCTTTGGGCAAGGGCATCGAAGTGCGCTCAGCATCCGCAGCAGCCTGGTGTTCTTCACTCATTGGATCGCCCCCCGGTTACCCCGATTCAAAGCATTGCACCCGGATGTGAGCATCCGAGTCGCGAGTAACATCTGGGTAGATGAAACAGAATTCGATGCCGACCTCGAAATCAGGTATGGACAAGGGCGCTGGCCTGGCATGAAGGCCGAGCGCCTGACGTGGGACACGCTGGTGCCGGTGTGTTCACCGGCATTGATCACTGCGCAACGTCCGTTGCAGCGTCCACAGGACCTTGCAAAGCACCCGTTGCTGCACGTGCTGGGCTATGAAGAAGGCTGGGGTTATTGGCTCAAGAGGAGCAACGCAGAGAGCGTCGACTCTTCTCAGGGGATGCAGTTCGACACCCTTATTTCGGCTTTGACGATGGCTGAACTGGGCCAGGGCGTTGCGTTGGCGCGGTCTTCATTGGTCAGGCATCTTCTGGACGAAGGCCGGCTCGTCGCCCCCCTTGGGCGCCATGTACCGACCAAGGAGGCGTTCTACCTGGTTTATTCAGCACACAGCATGGTCAATCCCGATGCGGCGGCGTTTGCCCAGTGGCTGTGCGAAGAGGCTCAGGCTTTCAAGTTCGAGCCCGGCGCGGACGAGAACGAGGACGAGGACGAGCACCCTTAGCGATAAGCAAAGTACCCGAGCAATAAAAAAAATGGCCTCTTAGGGCCATTTTTTATTGCTTTCGCGATGCCTTCGAATTTCTGAAAGTAGCAATCACATCGCAAGCCCTTGGATGGTGCAGTCGTCCAGGTGACCGGTTAGTACGAGGTCTCAATAACAACAATAACCGCGCCGACGAATCTCGTTGGCACGGGGCTACCTAGGGTTATCGTCATGGAACACTCCAACCAATTGCCTTTGCAAGGCGTCAATGTCATCGATTTCGGACAATACATCGCAGGCCCCGCAGTAGCGATGATCCTCGCTGATCTGGGAGCGACTGTCGTTCACATCGACCCGCAGGGAGGGCCTCTCTGGGATAGCCCGGCAAATGCCACGCTTAATCGCAACAAGCTGTGCATGCGGCTGGATCTGAAAACACCAGAGGGGCTGCATCAGGCTCGCGAACTCATCTCCCGTGCCGATATCGTGATTGAAAATTTCCGGCCTGGTGTCATGCCCAGGCTGGGCCTCGATTTCGCAGAGCTGCGGCGTGCTCGTCCTGAGTTGATCACGTTGTCGATTCCGGGGTTTGCCAGTGATGACGAACTGCGTGCGCAATGGCGTGCTACCGAGGCGGTGATCGCTTCGGCCTCCGGTGTGTTCACCGACATGGGTCAAAACCGCGTACTGATGGGTATCAACCCTAGTTTCTCGCCGCTTCCCTTGGCGTCTGCGTACGGCACCATGCTTGCTGTATCTTCTGTAGTGCTTGCTCTGCAGGCGCGTGAAAAGAATGGCGTTGGCGATCAGATCGAAGTTCCCTTGGCATCAGCGGTGATGGAAGGTCTGTCGTACAACTCGATCAAGATCGATGGTTACCCGCTGCGCTACAAGACCCTGCGAGAGAAGGAGAGTGAGCGTCGTCGCGCCGAGAACCTGCCGATGAACTTGAGCTATCAGGATCTGCAGGAGTTCCTCGACCCGTTCTACCGTACCTATGAATGTGCGGATGGTCGTAAATTCTACGCCGTTTGCCCATCGCATCGTGAGCATGCCAAGCGCTGTCTGCAGGCTATGGGCATCTACGAGGAAATGGTTGCCGCCGGTTTGCCCAAGGTTGATGACCCCTACCTGCCCATTGACCAGTGGGAAGGTAATGCATCGTTGGGTGTCTACCCGCTGCCTGCTGATTGGGCCGCACGCATTTCCGCGCGGATGAAAGAAGTATTCCTGACCAGGACAGCGGCGGAGTGGGAAGTCATCTTCGGTGAGGGGCGTTTCCCTGGGGCTCCGCACAGGTCGACCCAGGAGTGGCTCCATGACGAGCATTCGAATACTGCCGGGCTGATCGTTGAGGTCAATGATCGCGAGTTTGGCGTCATGAAACAGCCTGGCCCAATTGCCTGGTTGGAGGGGTGCTCAGAGCCGATGCTGAAACCTCTTTCGCGTCGCGAGGTGAGCTATGAGCAAGCGTTGGCAACACTGTCCGAGCGTTCGGCTCCTGCCTTGCCGCCTGCCAAGCTCGACAAACCTGCCGGCTGGCTTGAAGGCGTCAAGATTCTAGACCTGACCAACGTCATCGCGGGGCCCCACTCGACGTCGTTCCTGGGCCGCTTCGGGGCAGACGTCATCAAGCTCGACCCTGTCGTTCCTAACTATGATCCCTGGAATACCGTGGTCTTCGGTATGTCTTCGGCACGGGGCAAGGAAAGTGTACTGGTTGACTTGAACTCTTGCGAAGGGCGAGAGGTGTTCAATCGTCTTGTGCGGGAGGTCGATGTCATCGTCATGAACGCGCCTGATCGCCAACTGGCACCGCTGGGCCTGGATGAGGCCAGCCTTCAGGCGGTGAATCCTGGAGTGATCTTCTGCCAGCTCGATTGTTTCGGTGGCCCCCGCCGTGGCCCTCGCACCGATTATCTGGGGTATGACGATCTCATCCAGGCCACGACCGGGATCATGCTGCGTTTTGGTGGTGGCATGGAAACCCCGGAAGAACATGCCCACGTCGGTACCATCGACGTGATGTGTGGGTTTGCTGCCGCGCTGGGCGTCGCAACGGCGCTTTATCGCAAACACCACTCCGGCGAAGTCTACCGGGCGCGCACCTCTCTGGCTTCACTGGGGAATCTGGTGCAGATCCCGTTCTGCTATGACTACGCAGGTCGAGCGCCATTCAATGAACCGTCCGGGCGCGACGTGGTTGGCTACAGCGATCTTTCGCGCTTCTACAAGACGGCGGATGGCTGGATCTACCTGGATGCGTCCGAGCCAGAACTGCACAAATTCGCCGACATCAAAGAGTTCAGCGGCTTGGCGTCCGCCAGTGATCGCGCTGCCTATCTGCAAGCGGTCATTGCCCGCATGAGCAGCTCTTTCCTTCAGGAGCGTCTGCAGGCGGCCAACATCGCTGCCGCGGTGCCGGACAACATCGATCACCTGCGCAGCCAGTACAGCCGTGACGCTGATGGCCTGCCAGGTACCGAGAATGGCAGCTACTCCTTCAGCGTCTACAGCGACCATCCGAGCGGTCATCGGGTCACGCAGCTGGACCCCTACGCCATTCGCCCACGGGTAGCGCGTATTCGAGCGCTGCCACCCGCTGAGAAGTTTGGCACTTCGACTCGCAAGGTGCTGGGCCGCTACGGCTATACCGAGGCTCAGATTCAGTCACTCCTGGACGCCGGCGCAATCGGTGAATCCTGGAGTGAGGAATATCTGCCGAGCTGACTGCTGAAGGCAGGTCAAGGGGCAGGCCTTTGAAACGCCCCCTTGCTTGCCGATTGACCGATCAAGCGAACACGAGCCCGAGGCTGCTCGCGGGCGCGTTCATGCCCAGGAAATGAGATAGAGCCATGACTTACAACAGCATCCTTCCACGTATCCTGCAAACCGGTGCCGGTGCCAGCCAGCAGACTCATCAGGTACTGGCCAGCCTCGGCTGCCATAAACCACTCATCATCACTGACCGAATGATGGTTGAGTTGGGTTATGCCGGTCGTATCAGCGCAGTTCTGGCAGAACACGCAATAGAGGTCGACGTATTCTCCGACACCGTCCCCGAGCCTACCGTCGCTTCGATCCAGGCCGGCGTCGCGACCGCCAGGGAAGGGGGCTATGACAGCATCATCGCACTGGGCGGCGGAAGCCCGATCGACAGCGCCAAAGCGATCGGCATCCTGGCCAGGTTCGGCGGAGTCATGCGCGACTACAAGTTCCCGCGCAATGTCACCGAGATGGGCTTGCCGATCATTGCCATTCCAACGACTGCCGGCACTGGCTCCGAAGTCACCCGTTTCACCATCATCACCGATCAGTCGACTGACGAAAAAATGCTGTGCGTCGGCGCAGGCTTCATGCCTGTTGCGGCACTGGTCGACTATGAGCTCACTCTCTCGTTGCCGCCCCGCGTGACGGCGGACACCGGTATCGACGCGCTGACGCATGCCATCGAGGCTTACGTCAGCAAAAAAGCGAATCTGTTCAGTGATGCCCAGGCACTGGCCGCCATGCGCCTTATCGGGCCAAACCTTCGCAAGGTCTACCACGACGGGGCCGACCGTGTCGCACGGGAGGCTGTGATGCTGGGATCGACCCTGGCGGGCCTGGCATTCTCGGCGGCCTCTGTTGCCCTGGTGCATGGCATGAGTCGCCCAATTGGCGCCGCATTCCATGTGCCTCATGGTTTGTCGAACGCCATGCTGCTCCCCGAAGTGACGGCATTTTCGATCCCCGCTGCCCGTGACCGGTATGCCGACTGCGCGCGTGCAATGGGCGTCGCCACGCAAAGCGACACGGACCAATCCGCCGTGGAAAAACTGCTGGAAGAGTTGGTGGCTATCAACGAAGAACTGAATGTGCCCACCCCTGCGCAATTCGGAATCGACCGCGAGAAATTCTTCGAGCTGATGCCAACCATGGCCGCTCAGGCGCTGGCTTCCGGCTCACCTGGCAATAACCCGCGTGTGCCGACCGAGGCAGAGATGGTCGAGCTTTACCGCAGCCTTTGGTAACCCGGCACCAACGCATTATCTGAATAACAAAAAGTGGAGTTTCACATGAATACTGTCGGTCATCTGATCAACGGCGAAGTCGTTGTCGAATCCAAGCGCACCCAGGATGTTTTCAATCCCGCCACCGGCCAGGTGGCACGCCAGGTCGCCTTGGCATCGAGCCAAACGCTAGAGCACGCCATCGCGACTGCTGAAGCTGCTTTCCCGGCCTGGCGTGATACGCCGCCCATCAAGCGGGCCCGCATCATGTTCCGTTTCAAAGAGCTGCTGGAGCAGAACGCAGATGCGATCTGCAAACTCATTGGTGAAGAACACGGGAAAATTTCCCATGATGCTGCAGGCGAACTGCAGCGTGGCATCGAGAACGTCGAGTACGCCTGCGGGATCGCCGAGCTACTCAAAGGCGAACACAGCAAGAATGTCGGCCCGAACATCGATGCCTGGAGCGAATTCCAGCCGTTGGGCGTGGTTGCAGGCATCACGCCATTCAACTTCCCTGTGATGGTACCGCTGTGGATGATCCCTGTGGCCATTGCAGCGGGGAACTGCTTCATTCTCAAGCCTTCCGAACGCGACCCAAGCTCCACGCTGTTCATTGCGCAACTGCTGCACGAAGCCGGTCTGCCCAAGGGCGTGCTGAACGTGGTGAACGGGGACAAGGAGGCGGTCGACATCCTGCTGCGCGACTCGCGCATTCAGGCGGTCAGCTTCGTGGGTTCGACGCCGGTTGCCGAGTACATCTACGCCACCGCCACCGCCCACGGCAAACGCTGCCAGGCACTGGGTGGGGCCAAGAACCACGCCATCGTCATGCCAGACGCCGATATCGACAATGCGGTCAACCAACTGCTGGGGGCTGCATTCGGCTCGTCCGGTGAGCGCTGCATGGCGCTGTCGGTCGCCGTTGCGGTGGGTGACGCGGCAGCCGATGCCTTGATCGGCAAGATGAAAGAAGCCATGAAAAACCTGAAGGTGGGCGCTTACACCGACAGCAAGAACGACTTCGGCCCGGTGATCACCCGGCAGCATCAGCAAAAAGTGGTTGGCTACATCAACAGTGCTGAACAGCAGGGTGCAACCGTGGTTGTCGACGGGCGTGAGCCAAACGTTGCTGGCTACGAGGAAGGTTTCTTCGTCGGTGGCACGCTGATCGATCACGTTACCCCAGACATGCAGAGCTACAAGGAAGAGATCTTCGGGCCGGTACTGCAGGTCGTACGTGTCAACAGCATGCAGGAAGCAATGGCGCTGATCGACAAACACGAGTACGGCAATGGTACGTGCATCTTCACCCGGGACGGCGAAGCAGCACGCTATTTCTCCGACAACATCAAGGTGGGCATGGTTGGCATCAACGTTCCTTTGCCAGTGCCCGTCGCCTACCACAGCTTCGGCGGCTGGAAGCGCTCGCTGTTCGGTGATTTGCATGCATACGGGCCGGATGGTGTGAGGTTCTACACCCGACGCAAGACAGTCACCCAGCGCTGGCCATCGTCAGGTGTCCGGGAGGGCGTTGAGTTCTCCATGCCGACGATGAAGTAAGGATTGGACAAGGTGAGTGCCTGACTGCCGCCAGGCACTCATCTTTTTGTGGCAATGAGTGCCGCTCGCAGTCGTGCCGAATACCGGTGGTGTCAGTTGCGGGTTGAGGTTTATTTGGTTGTGCCGCTGAAATAATAATTAAATACAATTAGAGGCGAATATGAATAATAAGCACAATATATGTTCGGGAAAGGCTAGCGGCCTTTCATCTCTCCAAGGGACTAGATCTGTTTGAGCAGGGGCTGTAATCGTGCTTGACATATTTGTATTCAGCAGATGCCTGGTGTTGAATCGAACGTTCTGAGGAGATATGCCAAATGAGTAAGTTAAAAGATGGTGCCTCGTTGGATGGTCGTGTATTTTGGCCATCGATTGCAGTGATACTTGGCGTTACGATTCCGCTTATTGTGTTTCCCGAAGCGGGGAATGCGGTAATAAATCAGATGTTTGCGTTTGCGACCGGGAAGTTTGGTTGGCTCTACCTGGTTTCCGGTTTGATGACTGTCGTGTTCCTGCTGTGGATGGCGTTCGGGCGTTACGGCAATATTCGCCTTGGACGAAAGAGTGACGTTCCGGAGTTTTCCTATTTCAGCTGGGTCGCCATGATTTTTTGCGGCGGTATCGGCATAGCCATTGTTAACTGGGCCTGGGTTGAGCCAATTTATTATTTTAATGCCCCCCCTTTTAATGTGGCTGCTCACAGTCGTGAGGCGGCAGAGTGGGCGTTGACCTATGGTCAGTTCCACTGGGGGCTGACCCCGTGGGCATTCTACTGCTTGCCGGCCTTGCCAATTGCCTACTCGATGTATGTTCGTAGACAGCCCGGTGTGAGATTGTCGGTGGCCGCGCGTGGTGTCCTGGGCGACAAGTCGAACGGTTGGATGGGTATTACGCTTGATACCGTGGTGGTTTTCGGTATTGTTGGCGGCGTGGGCACGTCCCTTGGTTTGGCTGTGCCCCTGGTCTCGACCTTGGCCAGTGACATCTTTGGAATACAGCAGTCCTTTGTATTTGACATGTGCGTTTTGGCACTCTGGACATTGATGTTCGGCATGAGTGTCTGGTTTGGGCTGAGCAAGGGGATAAAGATACTCAGTGATATCAATGTCTATTTGGCGTTTGCGCTTCTTCTGTTCGCTGCGGTTGTTGGCCCCACCTTGCTGCTCATCAATGGTTGGGCCAACAGCCTGGGCCTGATGGTCAATAATTTCATCCACATGAGTCTGTGGACGGACCCAGTTGCAAAAGGTACGTTCCCTCAGGACTGGACAATTTTCTATTGGGCCTGGTGGATTGCCTATGCACCCATGATGGGATTGTTTGTTGCCCGTATTTCTCGAGGTCGGACAATCAAGGAACTCATCTTGGCGGAGCTTGTGTGGGGCAGCCTGGGTTGCTGGGTGTTCTTCGCTGTCTGGGGCGGCTACTCGCTTAATCTGCAGCTGACAGGCGAGCTGGATGTCAGTGCTATTCTGTCAGCACAGGGTATTCCGGCGGCAGTACTCGCCATCTTGAAAACCATGCCGTTTTCAAGTCTCGTTATTGGCGCTTTTGTTCTTCTTTGCTTTGTATTCCTGGCAACGACGCTTGATTCGGCAGCTTATGTGCTTGCGTCAGTTACATCCAATGAGCTGAGCGGTTATGAAGAACCTCAGCGCTGGCTGCGGATTGTCTGGGCGCTGTTACTGGCGGTCATTGGCATCGGGCTTCTCAAGGTCGGCGGGCTGAAAGCTGTTCAGACTTCTACCATTGTCGTCGCGCTGCCTTTGATACCTGTGCTCGGTGTGCTGACCTGGTCGTTGCTTCGCATGATTCGTGCCGACCTTAAACATGAACTTGGGTCCAGGGAAATTGTTTTGGAAGATGCGGTCGCGCTTGGAAATACGCCTGAGATTGATGCGCGCCCGGTTGGGGAGGTTGATTTCTGCGCGACGTATCCTGAGCCTAGGCGTTAAAGCCGCCATCCAAGGTACTACTTGCAAAAAACCTAGGTTTTCCTAGGTTTTTTTGCTTTTTATTCGGCAGGGTATCGTCGAGCGTGTCTGTTGGATTGGCTGATATTCGATGATTGTTTTATGTCCTGTTACTGGCACGCGCCGTAGAGGCATAAGGAAAACGCACCCTCAGAGGTGTTTTTTATTGTTTGATACTCAGGGATTTATTGAATAGTGTTGCAGGTTTTGCTCGGTGGCTGATGTGCCATTTGCGTCGCGAATCTCTCCGATATGTCGCGACTGATCAACTGTCTATCTGAGTCGTGCGTTATGTTTCGCGAACCTTCACTTTGCGTTGTTGGCCATTAGGCTTCAGGGCTTTTGATAAGCCGGGTGCGAGAGTTGGTTTGGATTTGGTGATGCATCTGACTGGATAAGAATTAGACAGGAATTTTTCATGGCGCATGTCTTGCGAGATAGCCGGTGGGTATTGTTGGGTAGTGCAGTGATATTGTCATTGTCGCTAGGGATTCGGCACGGCTTCGGGCTTTTTCTGTCGCCAATGAGTGCTCAATTTGGATGGGGACGGGAGGTCTTTTCGTTTGCGATCGCAATACAAAACCTGGTGTGGGGGTTCGCACAGCCATTCGCTGGGGCTCTGGCCGATCGATATGGTGCGGGTAAAGTCGTTGGAGTAGGGGGCGTGTTCTACGTCTTGGGCTTGGTCTGCATGAGTTTCTCCGACTCGGCGTCGACTATGATGATGAGTGCGGGCGTGCTCATCGGCATTGGCCTTTCCGGTACATCCTTCTCAGTGCTCCTGGGGGTGGTGGCACGGGCACTACCAGCTGAAAAACGAAGTACGGGAATGGGGCTTGCGAGCGCAGCGGGATCCTTTGGCCAGTTCGCGATGCTCCCCGGCTCTCTGGGGCTCATCCAAGGAATTGGCTGGGAGAACGCACTTTTGGTTCTCGCCCTGTTCGCCTCGCTCATCATCCCCCTGGTCGCTATGTTGAAAGATGCCCCGACGGAGCGAAAGCCCGGTGACCAGAGTATCGTGCAAGCGCTTCGGGCGGCGAGTTCGCATCCTGACTTCTGGCTTCTTACATTTGGATTTTTCGTTTGTGGTTTTCAGGTCGTTTTCATTGGCGTCCATTTGCCTGCGTACCTGATGGACAAGGGGCTTACTGCCCAAACGGGCACCACGGTTCTTGCACTCATTGGGCTTTTCAATATTCTGGGGACCTATACAGCCGGCTGGCTCGGCGGGCGAATGTCCAAACCGAAGCTGCTAACGGCGCTCTACCTGATGCGAGCAGCGGTCATCGTCGCCTTTGTCGCTATCCCGGTGAGTAATGTCACGGCTTACCTGTTTGGGATGGCTATGGGCTTTCTTTGGCTTTCAACCGTTCCATTGACAAATGGGGTGGTGGCTTCGGTATTTGGTGTTCGCAATCTCTCGATGCTTGGCGGACTTGTCTACCTCTTTCATCAGGTTGGCGCCTTCTTGGGCGGTTGGGTCGGGGGGGCGGCTTACGATATGACGGGGAGCTATGATTTGGTCTGGAAGACCGCGGTTGTCCTAAGCCTGATTGCTGCTGCAGTCAACTGGGCCGTGAGAGAGGCGCCGATCAGTCAATTGAGCACGAGTGCCACTTGATTGATGTCAAAGAAATTATTATCGGTCCGAAGACAGCGAGCAGGACGGCAGCAACCCGTATTTCCGCTGGTTCCTCAGCCCTGGGCAGTAAACGCTGTGCTATCACTACCTGCATGGTTTTCGCCATAGGGGCCCGGGGATTTCATGATGAAGCGCCTTTGTTGCCTGCTGTTGATTCTTTTCACCCTGCAGCCCATGGCCGGGCACGGTATCGACGTTGCAGGCAGTGCCACAGATGGCGTGCCCGGTGAACCGGCCGAGCTGACCATCGCCAATCGCAGCATCTTCATCTTCCACGCCACCTTGCTGGGGGAAACGCCGGCGGCGCGGGTGCAACGGGCCACAGCCGTGATCGACGAGGCCTTGCGCGGGACTGATGAGCTGAAGGTCAGCGTCGACCCCATCCTGAATAGCCACTTGGTGCTATTGGGAGGGCGGCGTGCCTTCATCATTGCGCCGCAGGACCAGGGCCTGGCTGGTGGCGATACTCGCGAAGCCGCCGAGCAGGCAGCCGCTATGCTGCGCCTGGTGGTCGACGAGACCGGTCAGGCCCGCAGCCTGCGCTTTCTGCTCAAGGCAGCAGGCTACTCGGTGCTGGCCACGTTGATCTACGTGGTGCTCATCAAGGGCACCAACCTGGCTCGGCGCAAGCTCCAAGGCCTGTTGCCGCAGCTGATGCGCGAGCGCGCCCGGCAGATACGGCTCGGGCAGATGCCGCTGTTGGACATGCAGCTGGTCTACACCGTGATCGAACGCCTGTTGCGGCTGCTGCACTGGGGCGTAGTACTGTTGCTGAGCTACCAGTGGCTGAGCTTCGTGCTGTCGCAATTCCCCTACACCCGGCCTTGGGGGGAAAGCCTCAACGTCCACTTGATCGACCTGTTACGTTATCTGCTCGACGGCATTTTGCAGGCAATTCCCGGCATCGCCGTGGCCATCATCATTTTTTTCATCGCCCGCGGTATCAGTGGCTTCAGTCGGCGCCTGCTGGAGCGCATGGCCCGGCCGGGCACCCTCAAGTGGCTGACCGAGGAAACCCTGCAGCCAACCACACGCCTGACCTCGCTTGCCATCTGGCTGTTCGCCCTGGTGATGGCGTACCCGTACCTGCCGGGTTCCGGCACCGACGCCTTCAAGGGGCTGTCGGTGCTGCTCGGGCTGATGATTTCTCTCGGCGCCTCCAGCATTGTCGGGCAGGCGGCAGCGGGCCTGATCCTGACCTATTCACGCACCTTGAAGGCTGGCGAGTATGTGCGGGTAGGTGACCACGAGGGCACGGTGACCGAAGTCGGCATGTTCAACACCACGATCCGCACTGGACTGGGCGAAGTGTTGACCATGCCCAACTCGATGATCACCGGCTCGGTGACACGCAATTTTTCACGTGTTGTACAGGGGCAGGGCTACATCGTCGATACTGTGGTCACCATCGGTTACGACACGCCGTGGCGCCAAGTGGAAGCGATGCTGGTGGAGGCGGCCAAGCGTACCGACGGCATACTGGAAAAACCCAGGCCGCAGGTGTTTCAGACCGGGCTTTCGGATTTCTACCCCGAGTATCGCCTGGTGGCGCAGGCGGTGCCGAGTGAGCCACGGCCACGGGCAGAACTGCTGAGCCTGTTGCACGGCAACATTCAGGATGTGTTCAACGAGTACGGGGTGCAGATCATGTCGCCGCATTACCTGGGCGACCCCGCGCAGGAAAAGTGGGTGCCGCACGAGCGCTGGTTCACGGCACCTGCGCGGAAACCTGAGGTTGGCCAGCCGGGGGAATAGCGTCATAACCGGCGATCACGGGGTCGCCATGCTGCCGACGGTGCTCCAGTGGCGTCATGTCGAACCAGCACAGATGGGCGCGGCACCAACTCTTGAGCAAGGTTGATTGGATATATCGTGGTCATGGTCCCTGTAGCTCATCAGTTCCTCAAGCTTGTCCTCATCCAGGGGGTAGAGGTTGCCGATACAACCTCATATCAAAAGCCCCAGCCACATTGCACCGAGGATGACCAGTTGGCCGGGAACAAGGTATCTCCCGAAGCTGCAGCCGCCGCTACCGAGGGACAGAATACATTTGGTCAAGGTATTGCCGGTCAATGCCAGTAAACCGGGTACTACCAGGCCATCTACACCGAGTCTACCGGCAACGACCAGGGAGGCGACCGACGCTGTCGCTACGTGAGCATCGGCCAATCCGCTGATGAAAGCCGCGATACTGACCCCGTTGTGGCCCAGATGGTGAAGTAGAAATGCACAGAACAAGGCGATTCCGGTCAGCGCGACGGTGATGATCAGGGCTGTGAAGAGATCGAAGGCACCATCGCCCTGATGCGCTGTTGAAGTGCCTTGGTCGCTACGCCAGGGGGCAAGCAACAAAGTGCCGTAAACCACCGTACCCACCGTACCGAGCCCGATCGAGGCCACGAAAGGCTTCAACAGGTGTCGGTCGACGATGCCTAGCACCAGGGCGAATTGCGCGATGCTGGCGAGGTTCGACAGTACGGCAGCGGCGGCCAAGGGCCTCACGGCTGTGACTTGCCGACGTGCCTCATGGGCAAGCAGCGCAATGGTTGCCGTGCCGGAGGCGAAACCTGAGGCGATCGCGCTCAGGGGCAAGCCGTAGCGTGGGCCCACCAGACGCAAGGCGATATGCCCCAGTGCACCGACGGTCATCAGCAGGACGACCAGCGTACAGATGGTGCGAGGGTTGAGTGCGCCATACGGCCCCATGAACCTGTCCGGTGTCAACGGTAGCACCACCAGCGCTACCGTCAGCAGCATCAAACCATCGCGCAGCTCTTCCTCGCTCAGCTGCTGGAGCACGAAATGGTGCAGCTCGCGGCGCAGTGCCAGCAGCACGGTCAGCACCACGCCGACCGCCGTGGCAAGTTCTGGCTCGTCAAGGCTCAGTGCGCCCAGCGTCAGCACCAGTAGCAGGGCGATTTCGCTGGTGACTTCGGGGTCTTTGTCGGCGTGTTTGCGGTAATGCATGCACAGCATCAGAACCAGGCCCAGGCTGGCGACCCCGACCAGCACCGGCCCGGCCAGCAACATGCTGACGTAGCCCAGCAGGGCGGTGATGGCGAAGGTCCTAAGGCCAGCAGCGGCATGATCTTCATTGCGGCCTTTCTTGCGCTCGCGCTCAAGCCCCACCAGCATGCCGATGCCCAGCGCGACGGCACCGTGGCTGACATTTACCGCGTCGAGCATGGCGCCTTCGGGGTGTCCTTGGGGCTGACTTCCGCGCCGCCTTGCTCAAGGGCTATCAAGGCTGGCAGATCGAGTATCTCGACAAGCCTGCCACGCATGCTGACGATGCCCAGCGCGCGCATGCGGGCGACTGAGCGACACACGGTTTCCAGGCGCAGGCCCAGGTACGAAGCCATGTCTTCCCGGGACATGCGCAGCATGAAGCCGTGGGCAGAGTAGCCGCGGCTGACGAAGCGCTGTGACAACCCAACCAGGAAGCTTGCCAGGCGCTGTTCGGCTGTGAGGTTGCACAGCATCAGCACCCGCTCATGCTCACGCACGATTTCTCGGCTCATCAAACGGTTCAGGCTTTGCTGCAGGACGGGAAAGTCACGCGCCAATGCCTGCAGCCGGCGATAGGGGACAGGGCACACCTCGCTGTCTTCCAGGGCAATGGCATCGCATACGTGATGTTCGGTGGCGATGGCGTCGAGCCCAAGTACATCGCCCGGCATCCAGAAATTGATCACCACTCCCTGGCCTTCGGCGCTGTTCAGGCTGGTCTTGAAGCTGCCACAGCGCACGGCATAAAGCGTCGTCAGCGGATCGTTGGCGTTGAACAGCGCGGCGTCTTTGCGAATGCGCATGCGCGGGCCGATCAGTGCGCCCAGGCAACTGTTGTCATGCACGGGTAGACCGGTGGGCAGGCACAGCCCGCTGACACGGCACTCTGTGCACAGGGTCGTCAGCGGTTTCAGGCGAATCGGTGTTGCCGGGCTCGACGCTGCAGGTTGGTCGAGCAAGGTCACTTTCAGTAGGCCAGTCATTTTCAGGCCTCCTTCGCGCATCGGAGACCTGCCTGGGCTGCCATCCCTGCATTGGTTTTGCCAACGCTGCCCATACCTGGGCGTGGTGACCAGTCGGCGAGCATGTCCCGCGAGTGGGGCGCGTTGAGGCGCGCATTCAACCGGTCGACAAAGGCTTGCGCTTCGGCGGACGTAACGAAGCTCACCCGGCAGTCGTCCATGCGGACCCACCAGCGGTTCTGCTGAGGGCTATTTTCGACGTAGATGTTCATGGAAGCCTCCAAAAGCATGCATGAGCAAACCAACTGCAAATCCATGCGAAAACGAAGGCATCCCTGCCGGCAACAGGGGTGTTCAGGGCGTGATGGCCATTTTCATCGCACTATCGCGCCGGTTGGCGAACGACCATAGGCGACACTCGATGGTTTTCATGAGCGCCATGGCAAGCCTCCGGGGCATTCGATGATTGTTGTTGGTGTAGGGTCAGATTGCGCCGTTAACGGCCAGGATCTTTGACCAGCATCAAATTTCCGCGCAGCGGGCGTTGCCGTTTGTCCGCCCAGTGGTTCAGTTGATAAACATCAAATCTGCCAGGTGCGGGTGATGGATGATCCAGAAACACTTCCCAACCGCTGAGGTGCGCCATGGACAACCCGCAAAGACTCCTGCTGATCGCCTCGCCGCTGATGCGGCGCACCCCGGTCTACGACCGTGCGGCTGCGCTGGCCAAGGCCAAGGGCATGGCCCTGCATATCGTTGCTTTCGACTATCTCGAAGGCCTTGCCACGGCGGGCCTGGTCAACGACCAGGCACTGGCTGTGATGCGTGAAGGTTATGTACAGCAACACCGTGGATGGCTTGAAACCCAAGCGCTTTCGATGCGCCGTAACGGGGTCACGGTCACCACCGAAGTGGTATGGGTGCAGCATCCGCTGGACGAGATCCTCGTCCACCTGCGCGAGCAGCCGTTCGCCATGCTGATCAAGGCCTTCGAGCATGAGCCCTGGTGGGCGCGGGCGATGTTCACCTCGCTCGACATTCAGTTGCTGCGGGAAACCCGCATCCCCCTGCACCTGGTGCATCAGGCCAGCCACGCGCTGCCGCGCAAGATTCTGGCTGCCGTGGACCTGTCCCGCCCCGAGGACCAGTTTGAGGGGTTCAACGACCAGATCATCAGTGAAGCGCTGAAACTGGCATTACAGTGCAACGCCCAGATCGAACTGCTATATGCCTACGACCTGGGGTCCATGTACCTGGACTCAGGCGGCAGCCGCGAGCATTCGTTTCTGTTCGACTCCAACCTCGCCCAGACACTGCATGAGGCGCAAAGCGAGGCATTCCAGGCACTGGCCGAACGTAACGGTATCGCCGCCGAACACCGCCACCTGCGGCTGGGAGACCCGGCCAAGGTGCTGGCGCTGTTCATGGACAACAATGATATCGATGTGCTGGTCATGGGCAGTTACCACCATCGCGGCATTGGCTGGTTCATCGGTAGCACTGCGGAGCGGGTATTGCATCGGTTGTCCAGCAGCGTGCTGGTGATATCACCAGAGCATTCCCAAGGCTGAGAGACAAGGCCCGAAAGGGCCTTGCTTTCAGGCGTGAAGATCGAGTTCGTGAAGGATTTCGCTGACATCGCCACCCAGGTAGCGGGAGGTGAACCCCAGGGTCTTGGTCAGCCGGTGCATGGCGTAGTTGTTCGCCAGGTCCCTGGAGATCATGCAGTGGAAGCCATTGCGCTTCGCGGCCGCGATCAGGTGCTGCATCAGCAGCCGGCCCAGCCCCTTGCGTTGCCATTCTTCATTTACGGCTACCGCGCATTCGCACTGGAGGCTGCCGGGAACACTGGCATACCGGCTGACCCCGATCTGGCGCAACTGGCCATCTGCATGGACCAGGGCAACGTAGGCTTCGCACTGGTGATGATCCACTGGCATATGCTGCGCATCCAGGCTCGGCACACCGCCACTGAGCCCTGCGATGAAGCGGAAACGCCGGGCCTCGTAGGCGATCGTGCTGAGAAAGCGGCGGTCCCTTTCGCGGTCTTCCTCGCGCAGGGGGCGGATCAGTACGGCAGAGCCATCAGAAAGCTTGTCGATCCAATGCTCGCACGCGTCTGGCTTTTCAGTCTGCTGCCTGTTCATGTCGCCTCCCGGTCACCTGGTCGATGCTTGCCAGAGCTGTTGTACCGTGCTGGGCGGCGCCGGTTCTGACAATCGTCAAGTTCCGGCTCGGATGGTGGTTTTCTGATCTGCATCAAGCGCGAACAGGCCTGCTTTCGGACAATCGCCTACATCATCACGCCAGCCGCGCAAGCCCGGAGGTTCGCCATGGGTCAATATCGACAACTGCTGGTGCTGCTCACCGAGCTCGATCCGCATTCGGCCGCGCTGCGCCGGGCCCTGGCGCTGGCGCATGTCAGTGGTGCCAGTGTGCATGTACTGGGCTTGTTCGAACCGACGCAGGAGCACCTGCTGCGCGAAGAGCGATTGAACGAGGCCGATATCCAGCGTCAGTTCGACCAGTACCGTTTGCGGCTGGCGGGGTTGGTCGAGCGCCACCGTGGCAGCGGCATCGCTTTGACGGTCGACGCCTTGCAGGCAGATGACATCCGCAGCCAGGCCATCGACTACATCAGCGAACTGCACCCCGATATGGTCATCAAGGACAGCGAAGTGACGCCAACCATGGTGCGCCTGTTCAGCACGCCCCTGGATTGCGCGTTGATGCGGGGCTTGAAGGGCATCACGCACTTCGTACCGGAGGCGGCGGTGTCGCTGCCCCGGCGCGTGCTGGTCGCCGTGGACACCTCCTTCAGCGAAACCCCCGAGGACCAGGCGTCCTTCAACCGCAGGCTGATTCGTGCAGCGCAGGCGCTGGCACTGCAATGCGATGCACAGCTGCACCTGCTCTCGGCCTACAACCTGGCGGGCGTGTTCGCCTCGGACATGAACGTTACCCAGGCGTGGATCGATGAGATGCGCAATGCCTTGAAGGAGCCGTTCGACACCTTGGCGGATGCCGAGGGGGTCCCGGCCGATTGCCGCCACTTCCTGGAAGGTGGCCCGGTTCAGGTGATTCGCGAGCAAGTCGCTGTGCTGGATATCGACGCGGTGGTCATGGGCGTCGTGCAGCCAAAGGGCCTGGACAAACTGCTCGGCGACACCACAGAACGCATCGTCAGCCGCCCGCCGTGCAGCGTCCTTGCGGTTCACCCTCAAGCGGCCGAAACCTTGGAGCCCTAGCCATGCAACTGACATTCCTCGGTGGTACCGGGACCGTGACGGGCAGCAAGTTCCTGTTGACCCGCGACAGCAGCCGCGTGCTGATCGACTGTGGGCTGTTCCAAGGCTACAAGCAACTGCGCCTGCGCAACTGGGAACCGCTATCGGCGGCGCTGCGCGCGCTCGATGCCGTGGTGCTGACCCACGCCCACCTCGACCACAGCGGTTATCTTCCGGTGCTCGCGAAGGAAGGCTATACCGGGCCGATCTACGCAACACCGGCCACCTGTGCCTTGGCCGAAATCCTGTTGCTCGACAGTGCCCGGCTGCAAGAAGAGCAGGCAGAGCATGCCAACCGGCACGGCTACTCGAAGCATTCGCCGGCACGCCCGCTTTACACCGAACAGGATGCAAAGCGTGCCTTGGCATTGTTGCGCCCTGTGGAGTTGCATCACCCGACCATGATTGCGCCGGGGATGGAGCTGCTGTTGCGCACGGCTGGGCACATACTCGGCGCGGCGACGGTACAGATCAAGGTCGACGGCCAGACCTTGGTCTTCTCTGGCGACCTGGGCCGGCCACAAGACCCGATCATGCGCGCGCCGGAACTGATCAGGACGGCAGACGTGCTGCTGGTGGAGTCCACCTATGGCGATCGCCAGCATCCAAGCGAATCGACCGAGCAGTTTCTGGCCCAGGTCATCAACCAGACTCTCCTGCGCCACGGCATCACCTTGGTGCCCTCATTCGCGGTTGGCCGGGCCCAGTTGCTGATGTATTACCTGTACAAGCTCAAGCGCGATGGCCTGATACCCGACATTCCGGTCTACCTCAACAGCCCGATGGCCACAGACGCAACCACCCTTTACCAGCAGTTCCGGAGCGAGCATCGCCTGACGTTGGCGGAATGCGCCGAGATGTGCAGGGGCACGCATATCATCCGTACCGTCGATGAATCCCGGCATCTGGATCAGCTGCGTGAGCCCGCGGTCATTATCGCCGCCAGTGGCATGGCGACCGGTGGACGAGTCCTGCACCATCTCAAGGCGCTGGCCCCCAACCCACGCAACAGCATTCTGTTCTCTGGTTTCCAGGCCGGTGGTACGCGCGGTGCCGACATCGTCGCCGGTGCGCGCAGTGTCCGCCTGCACGGTGAAGACGTGCCGATCCGGGCCCAGGTGCATGCGATGGATAATCTCTCTGCGCACGCCGATGCCGACGAGATCATGGAGTGGTTGCGCGGTTTCGCCCGCCCGCCACGCCAGACCTATGTCATCCATGGTGAGCCGCACGCCGCCGACACGTTGCGGCGGCGGATCAGCATCGAGCTCGGTTGGCAGGTGTACGTACCCGAGTACCACGAAACGGTTGCTATTGACCCAGTGCGCTAGCCTGGGCCGGGAGGCTGTCATGGATACACAAGCAAGGGCGAAACTCCGGGCCTGGATGCATCGGCCACGGGGTAGCCTGGGGTTTATCGTGGCAATCTTCGCACTGCTCGTCGTGGTCGCTGCCTACCGGTCGTTGAACCCGAACTGGCGCCTGCCGATGCAACATCCACTTATGCTTCTGGCCTTGCTCGCCCTGTGCGTGGCGTTGGGGTGGGTGGTGCAGCGGGGCGTGAAACGCACGGTAGGCAAGACCATATTCAACGGCCAGGCCACGGGCTGGCAGGCTCGGCTTGCCTTCCTGCGCTCGGTCACCCAGGAGTCGAACGTGCTCTTGGGCATGTTGCTGTTCCTGGCGTTGCTCGCTGGCGGCACGGTTTGGCTGGCGGGGCGCTCGGTGGACCGAATCGTGGAGAATTGCACAGACAGCCTGCAGGCCCGGGTGAACACCCCTGAGGATGAAAAGCTCACGGCATTGGTCGGCAAGCCGGTGTGTACCTGCCTGGCGCAGACGTTTCTCGACCGTAATGGGGTGATACGCCTGGCCTTGTTCGAAACGCCGATGCGGGAAGTGAGCGCATACAAGGCGTTGACGGCAGACGATGAACAGCGCTGCCTCGAGCAGTTCGACCTGCTGCCTGAAGAGGCCCGGGCGACGCTGCCTTGAATGTTAGTAGTGCTTGCCAGTAGCTGGAACGACAGGCGCCCGTCGCGGCGCGGGAGGTTTCCATGTCGCATGATCTTGCTCCTTGTTCACGGATACCTCCTCGTGCGGATAGGGCCGGAGGTCGTGGGGCTTGCAGCGGGCGGGGCAGCACGGTGGCTGCCCCAGGCGCTGGCGCAGCGGCGCTTCAGGTCAGGTTGAGGCGATGGATGACCTGGGCCGGATCCTCCGGATCGGTGCTGGTGGTGAATCCTGCCGCCTTGGCCAGGTCGCGCATCGCCAGGTTGGCGGCTGAGTCGATCGAGTACATCTGCCGCAGGCCCTTTGCCCGGGCATGATCGGTCAGGTGCTTGAGCAGCAGGCGGCCCAGGCCATGGTGCTGCCAGCTGTCGAGTACTGTCACGGCGCATTCGCATTCATCCTTGCCGGCAATGGCGGCATAACGCGATATGCCCACCTCCTGCAGCTCGCCGTCCACATGGGCGAGGGCGACATAAGCCGCTTGTCGGTCCTGGTCGACCGCCATCAACTGGTCGAGCATCGCCTCACCGGGCTCTTTGATCTGGCACAGGAAGCGAAAATGCCGCGACTGCGGTGACAGCCGTTCGATGAAGGCCCTCTCGCGCTCCCGGTCCTTGGCTTGCAGCGGCCTGATCAGTACATGGGTGCCATTGTCGAGGGCTTCGATCCAATGTTCGCCCGCAGGCTTGGGAAACGAGGGCGCGGTATGTTGACGGGAAGTATCAGCAGAAGCCATGGCAGTATCCTCGTGTGATTGAGATGGGGCGGTTGGGCGCTTGAATTTGCACTCCAGTTAATGCCATTGATTTTTTATTTCCAGCCATTGACTGTTTGAAAGCCATTTGTCTGCAGCTGGAAAGAATATGTTTTCCTCCGACTCCATGTGGTCGTAATATTTTTCGATATAGTCATCGACAGTGTCAGCGATTACTTTCGTGTCTTTTGTCGTAGCCGCTAATGTCTTCAATTGCCCGGCAATGCGCGCAAATGCCTGGTGATCTCGCTCGATATCCAGGATCCGCGGGTGGATCGGCGCCTCCGTGGCCAGCAAGGCTCGCCGAATGATTTCTTCATTCTCATGGTGGTGCCGCTCTGCATTGCTGTGCAAGGCCTCCAACATTTCGAACAAAAGCTTACAGTCATCAGTGGCATCGGGTTCATGCTTTAGCTTTTTCAGCAACTTCCTGATCTGGCTTATCTTATTGCCCATGTCATGATGATAGGCGTGAAGTTCGTTCAGTAAGGTATTCATGACACATCCTCTTCACGTTACCAGACAATGCAGATTTATAAGGCCCAAGGGCCTTCAGACAGGAACACGGGTTGAAGGCTGTCTAAGTCGAGCATGAGGGCAGCGCATTGGCCTGACTTGATCTTGATCAAGCTTTAGTGGGGCACAGCCATGACCCTTGGTCAGTTGCCTCAGAAACTTCGGGCGAAGCGGCTAGCGTTTATAGAGCCCGCAAGAAAAAGCGGAGACATCGTCATGTCAGGCCCTGAAGATATGGGTATAAAGCCCCAGGTAAAGTGCCTTGCGTGCTCTTTGAGCCGACTTTGCCTGCCCGCCAGCCTAAGCGTCGATGAAGTGGAAAAGCTGGAGCGTATCATTCGCCGTAACCGCCCTTTGAAGAGGGGCGAGTATCTGTTCAAGGCCGATGAGCCCATGGAGCATGTGTTTGCCCTGCGCTCAGGGGTCATCAAGAATTTTCTGATTGATACCGAGGGCAACGAGCGGGTCACCGGCTTCGTTCTGCCGGGCGAAATCTTGGGGCTGGACGCTATCGGGGCAAGTCATTATCGGAGCTATGCGTTGGCGCTGGACGTTTCGCTGGTCTGCTCGATCCGGCTGGACCAGTTGGTTGATCTGTCGGGGCAGATACCCGGATTGCGCTATCAATTGTTGCACATGCTCAGCCTGGGTATTCAAGGCAAGGACGAACACCTGCGCTGCTGCCACGGGCGAGCCGAGCAGCGCCTTTCGCTTTTCCTGTTGGGCATGGCGGCGCGTTATCAAGAAAGAGGTTTGCGTGCAGACGTCCTTAATCTGCCCATGTCGCGAGGAGATATCGCAAACTACCTGGACCTTACCCTGGAAACTGTCTCCCGGCTGTTCAGCCGGTTCAATCAGGCTGGGCTCCTGCAATGCGTTGGCCGGGAAGTCCGACTCATCGATCAACAGGGCCTGCTCAAGCTCAGTCGGATGGAGGAGCCGAATTGAGGGCCTCGAGAATCCTGTCATAACGTTGCACAGGCCCATTCAGAGGAAATTGACAATTCCAGGATGGACGCGACACATGGTCTGCCCGCAACCAGATACGCTGTATCGGGACCCCCTTTTGCCAACAGATGCGCGCGGCATGCCTTGCCACCAAGGATGGCGCGCAGCAGTAGACAGTGTCCGGCTTGAAATCCTCCAGCTGTTCAGTCAGTTGACTCCAAACGCTTCTGCTGTTGCGCGGCACCGAGGTAAACGCTGAGATCCATGGCTTACATTCAGCGGGCAGTTGCTCCTGCTCAAAGCTTTCGTGCAACAGCCTCACCTCTACCCAAGGTAGCCAACAGCGAACCTCATCCAGTGTGCAAAGTAGCGCCAAAACCCCCTCGCCGTGAGTGATAGCCAGCAGTCGCACACTCTGCAAGGGCACCGGCCAGGCGCTGCCCAGAGGGCCTGAGTACTCCAGCAGATCTCCGACCTTCAATGCCAGGACGCTGCGGGTGGCGACCATGAACCGACCTGCTGCGCCAGGCATGCTGATGTAGTTGCAGGTCCAGCGCTGGGTTTGATTCGCCAGTTGGCAATACTGGCCTGGCATCGCCTCGCTGCGTTGCGGGTTGCACAGCATCAGGCGAAGGTACTGTATGCCGGGCCCCGGCAATGTTTCCAGCAAACGGACACACTCACTGTCATCCTGGTCCATATGCGCCTCGAACAGGTTTGGGCGGGCCACGTTCCATATAAGCTAAGCCCCTGCGATGGCAACACTTTGATCAGGATCAAACCGACAGAGGATGGTGGCCGCATCCTGATTGATAAAGGTCAAACGGGGGCTTGCCTGCCAGCGCAATATCGAGGCGTCTCCCAGGGAGGCATTACTCATTAGAGGAGGTCGCCATGTCCGAAACAGCGAAGAAAGTACCTGTCACTTCCGCAACCACCCAACCTGCCAAGGCTACGCCGCCAAGTACCGAGCCATCGGACCTGTGGCGCCCATTCCAGCAGTTGCGGCGTCAGATCGACAGCCTGTTCGACGATTTCGGTCGCCGGCCATTGCGCATGCCGTTCAGCCATACCCCGTTCGATGTCGAGCCATTCTGGCGCCGTGAACTGTTCAGCCATGGCATGCCGGCGATGGATATCAGCGAACTGGCCGATGAGTTTCGCATCAGTGCCGAACTGCCTGGTGTGGACGACAAGGACATCGAGATCAAGCTGGTCAATGGCAGCGTTGTGATCCGCGGCGAGAAGCAGGAAGAGGTTGACGAAAAGCGCAAGGAGTACCACCTGTCAGAGCGTCACTACGGCAGCTTCGAGCGGGTCTTCCAGTTGCCCCGTGAAGTCGACGCTGAAAAGATCACTGCCCAGTTTGCCAAGGGCGTGCTGCTGGTGCACTTGCCCAAGCGCGCCGAAGCGATTCACCCTGAAAAAGTGATTCCCATCACCAAATGAGCGACCCGGCCGCGTTCAGGAGCATGGACGCTCCCTTTTCGTGTTACAGCGCAACGGTGCTCCAACCAACTGCCCCAGGTGACCTTCGCAAGCCGTCCACTTGTGGCACTGGACGCCGCACCCAGACGCCTGAACAGGTGCTATTTGGCTTTCCAGTATTTCTGCATTTCGAGGAACAGGAACGACGCGGTCCAGGTGATCAGCACCAGGCCTGTCAACGCTTGCAGGCCGGTGAGGTACTTCAGATGGCCGTTAGGCGCTATGTCGCCAAAGCCTATCGTGGTGTAGGTGGTGAAGGAAAAGTACACGCAATCCAGGAAGCTGCCGTCGAAGTTGCCACTGAGCGTGCCCCAGCCTTCGGCGTGAATCATCAGGTAATACACCAGGGCGAAACACCAGACCTCCAGCGCATGAGCCAGCAGCGCGCCGAATACGCCTGCGACGATCCGGAATCGGCTCCACAGTTTCAGCCGCGGTAGCCAGTCGTTCAGGCGCAGCAGGCATTCGTAGTGGATGATCACCACCAGGATCACCACCAGCATGTTGATCAATGTGACGGTGAGCATGGTCGGTACTCGGACTGGATCGGAGTGTCATTTGGCCGCATCGACCAGATTATAGGTGGCAGGGTCCTTGGCCACCGGCAGCAGCGCCGGGAATTCTTCCGGGGTGATGGTTTCCCTGGCCAACAACAGGCGTGCCCCAGTGTCCAGGTCGGCGCGTCGTTGCTCGAGCAAGGTCCGGGCACGGGCGTAAGCGTCTTCCAGCAGGCCTCGAATACCCAGGTCGATTTCGCGCGCGGTCTGCTCTGAGTAGTCCTTGCGCTCCTGGCGCAACAACGATTCGCCCAGGTAACTGGCCTGTTGGCGCTCCAGCACTGCCTGGCCCAGTTCCGTGCTCATGCCGAATCGGGTGATCAACTGGCGGGCGATGTCGGTGGCGCGTCCCAGGTCGTCGGCAGCCCCGGTGGACACCTGGCCGAATACCAGGCTTTCGGCGGCTCGTCCGGCCATCAGCACGACGATCCGGTCGCGGAGCATCTGCGCGCTGATCAGGTAGCGGTCATCGGTCGGCCGTTGCAGGGTGAACCCCAGCGAGCCAGCGGCCCTGGGGATTATCGACACCTTGTGCACCGGGTCCATCGCCGGCAGGCTGCTTGCGGCCAGCGCGTGGCCCATCTCATGGTACGCCACGACCTGGCGTTCATCGTCGCGCAGCACGTTACCCTTGCGCTCCACGCCTGCCACCAGGCGCTCGACGGCAGCGGTGAAGTCCTGCAGCTCGACCCATTGGCTGGCACGTCGGGTGGCGACGATGGCGGCTTCGTTCACCAGGTTGGCCAGGTCGGCGCCGGTCAGGCCGGGGGTGATGTCGGCGATGCGTTCGCAGTCCAGGTCGTTCTTGTAGACGATCTTGTGCAGGTGCACCTTGAGGATCGCCAGGCGACCCTTGCGGTCAGGCCGGTCGATCAGGATCTGCCGGTCGAACCGTCCGGCTCGCAGCAGCGCGGGGTCCAGTATCTCCGGGCGGTTGGTCGCCGCCAGCAGCACGACGCCTTCGCGTGGGTCGAAGCCATCCAGTTCGGCCAGCAGTTGATTGAGCGTCTGTTCCTTCTCGTCATTGCCGCCCAGGCTGCCGATGCCACGCATCTTGCCCAGGGCGTCCAGTTCGTCGATGAAAATGATGCAGGGCGCGGCGCGTCGGGCCTGGTCGAACAGGTCGCGCACCCGCGCCGCGCCCACGCCGACGAACATCTCGACGAACTCGGACCCGGAGATCGAGAAAAAGGGTACCGCCGCTTCGCCGGCGATCGCCTTGGCCACCAGGGTCTTGCCGGTGCCCGGGGGGCCGACCAGCAATGTGCCCTTGGGCACATGCGCCCCCAGACGGGCATAGAACGCCTGGTTCTTGAGGAAGGACACCACTTCGGTGAGTTCGCCCTTGACGTCGTCTATGCCCGCCACATCGGCGAAGGTGACCTTGATGTCACGCTCGACGTAGACCCGGGCGCGCGACTTCCCCACACCCATCAGACCGCCCAGGCCTTGTTTATCGGTTACCCCACGAAACAGGAAGAACCACAGCGCCAGCATCATTATCAGCGGCATGAGCCAACCCGCCATGGCAGCCAGGTTGCTGTCCTCGGCTACTCCGGTGAAGGTCACGCCCGTGCGGCCCAGTTGCTCGCTCAGTTGCGGGTCGATCCGCACCGTGGAGAACATCGAGCGGCCTGCGATGGGTTCCTGCAGCTTGCCCAGGATACGGTCGTGTTCGACCCGAAGGTCGCTGACCTTTTGCTGCTCCAGCAATTGCAGGAACTGGCTATAGGAGATGGTCTGCACGGCCGCACGGTCGAATAGGCCGAACTGAATGGCGGCGAGCACGGAAAGCCCGATCGCCAGCAAGTACAGCTTCCAGGGCTGATCTTTGTTCATGACCATATCTCGTGGTGGGCAGCCGGGTCAGGCGATCAACAAGTAGTCTTCGACCTTGCTCACGTCCAGGCAGCGCGCTCGACCAATTTCCGTTCGCGAAGCAAATGCACCTTGGCTTCCAGCCCACCGTTGACGGTGTCGCGCAAATCAAGGTCGTTCGGGTGGTCTTCGCTATTCGTTGGAAAGGTGGGCTGAGATGCCCTCAGCCCATGTTTCTACCCCCCAAGCGGTATTACGTGATTGACAAAGGTCAAAACCGGCGCGCTATCGCACGCTGGGCGAGATTGATAAATGTCAGGCTGCGCTGAGTGGCGATGCCGATACTGAGGGTGTCTTGGGCATGCGCGAGGGCACCAACATGCAACGCTATCTGCTTGCCGGATTGTCCAGTCTGCTGCTGGCATCGGCTTCGGGCTGTACCCCTTGGCACGCTGAAGAATACGACGCGCGCCTGGAGTCGGCCGAGAACAACGCGGCTACCGCCCGTTTGCGGGCCGACCAGGTGTGCTAACGCATCGACCTGGTCGAGCAGACCGCCAACGAGGCACTGCGCAGAGCGACCCAGGCCCAGGAACAGGTCCAACAGTTGCTGCAGCAGGCCAAGCGCAAGTGACCGCCATGTCACGTCGATGGCTGGACCCAAGCCTGTTGCTGGTCTGCGTCCTGGCCTTGCTGCTCGGAGGGCTGGCCTATGCGGCGCAACAGCCGACCTGGGCTGCGCTGATCTGGGCCGCCGGCAGCGCGATCATGGCAGCGGTGCTGGCGGTGGAAATGGCTCGGCGCCTGGCCAGGCGTGAGGCGGGCATTGACCTGATCGCGCTGATGTCGATTGGCGCGGCCCTGGCCCTTGAGCAGATGCTGGTAGGCGCAGTGGTTGCGCTGATGCTTGCCTCGGGCCGTACATTGGAGACTCTCAGCTTGCGTCACGCCGAGCGCGAGTTACGGGCACTGATCGACCGGGCCCCTCAGCGGGCCTGGATTCAAGAGCAGGATGGTTTGCGTGAGGTACCGGTGGACGAAGTCCGCGCTGGGCAGAGTGTACTGGTGCGCCTGGGTGAGATCGTGCCGGTGGACGGATGGTTGCAATCCGAGCAGGCGACCCTGGACGAAGCTGCGCTGACTGGCGAATCGTTACCGGTTACCCGCCATGCCGGTGAGCCGGTGGCCAGTGGGGTGACCAACTCCGGTGCGCCGCTGCTGTTGCTGGCCACGCATACCGCGGCGCAAAGCACCTACGCTGGCATCGTGAAACTGGCCGAAGCGGCACGTCAGTCACGGGCACCTTTCATGCGCCTGGCCGACCGCTATGCGCTGGCGTTGATCCCGCTGACATTGCTCATTGCTGCGCTGGCGTGGTGGGCCAGTGGCGATGTGCAGCGAGTGCTTGCCGTGCTGGTTGTCGCCACGCCTTGCCCGCTGATACTGGCGGTGCCAATTGCCATCATCTCGGGTATTTCGAGGGCTGCACGGCGCAACATACTCGTGCGTGACGGCGAGGTGCTTGAAGCCCTGGCCGGCATCCGCCAGGTGTTCCTCGACAAGACCGGTACCTTGACCAGTGGTCATGCCCAGTTGCAGTCGATCGAACTGAAGGGGCAAGGCGCGCCGTTGCAGATGCTGCAGTTGGCCGCTTCGTTGGCCCAGTCATCGACCCATCCGATTGCCCAGGCCATCGTTCATGCTGCCCGCCTGCGCAACCTGACGCTGACCGCGCCCGAGCAGGTGCAGGAAAGCCCCGGCCAGGGGCTTGCCGGGATCGTTCAAGGCAAGGCTGTACGCTTGGGCGCCCTGGCCTATGTGCAGAACGAGAAGGACGATGGCCAGTGGGCACAGGCACGTTTGCAGCAACTGGACTACCTGGCCAACAGCGGCAGTTTCGTGGCGGTTGACGGTGAGTTGAAAGCGGTACTGCGGCTGGCCGATGACTTGCGCCGGGAAACCCCCCAGACACTACGCCGCCTGCGGGCGCGCGGGATCGAAAAGGTCGTCATGCTCACCGGTGACCGCCCGGAAACGGCGGAAATGGTTGCGCTGGCGGCGGGTATCGATGAGCTTCGCTCGGGGCTCTCGCCAGTCGACAAGATTCGCCTGGTGCAGGACGGCTGCCGCATGGCGCCCTCGCTGATGGTCGGCGATGGCATCAACGATGCGCCAGCATTGGCGGCGGCCGATGTCGGGGTTGCCATGGGCGCTTCTGGCGTCACGGCCTCTGCCCAGGCGGCCGGTGTGGTGTTGCTGGTCGATCGTCTCGATCGATTGGTCGATGCCTTGGATATCGCCCGGTACGCCGTGTACATCGCCCGTCAGGGGGTATGGGTGGGCATGAGCTTGTCGTTGCTGGCCATGCTGGTTGCCGCCGCCGGCTACCTGCCCGCGCTGCTGGGGGCGGTGTTGCAGGAAGGTATCGACCTGTTGATCATCGTCAACGCCTTGCGTGCGCTGGGCCCCTTGACGGCCGGGCGACGCAGCGGGCTTGCCGTCGAGGACCTGGATCGGTTGCAGGATGAGCATCGGCAACTCGACGGGTTGCTGACGGAGCTGAGCCAGATGGCCTGCGATTTCGCCAAACGCCCCATCGAGCAGGCGCGGGACGACCTGGGCAAACTGGTCACCGGCCTGCATGACCTTCTGGAGCGCCACGAGCGCGATGACGAGCGTCGTTTGTATCCGCTGCTGAGCCGCTTCATGCAGGGCGAAGATCCGCTCTCGGCGATGAGCCATACCCACCGGGAAATCTTCCGCCTCATCCATCTTCTTTCCTGCATGAGCCAGGATTTCAACCGAGCGGCAGCGAGCCCGAGCCCTGATGACATCCAGCACCAGCTGATACGCCTGGACACCTTGGCCAAGTTGCATTTCGACCAGGAAGAAGCCCTTTACCGGTATTTGGATCACCGCTGAGAGCATTCAGCGCCTGACAGGGTTGATAAAAATCAAGCGTTCAACTCCCCCCGAGGCAACCATGACCGATATCCCGGAAAAGCCAGCACCTTTGATGCATCCCCCGATCCCGATCATTGGAGGCTACCATGAGCCACTATCAACGCCTGTTGCTGATCCTGCGCCCGGCATTGTGCCAGTCCTGTGCCTTGGAACAGGCTGCCGCCCTGGCCAGGTCAAGTTCGGCCAGCCTGCACATAGTGGGTTTGCTGGAGTCGCTGGACAAGCTCAGGTTCCTGGAGACAGGTGACCCTCGGAGCGAGCGGCAGGCTTACCTGCAATCCCAGCAAGACCAGCTCGAGGCCCAGGCCAAGGTGCTACGAGCCTCGGGTGTGCAAGTGACGACGGAAGTCGCCTGGAGCAGCAATCTGCAGGCGGATATTCTCGAACATGCCCTGGAGATGCAGCCGGATGTACTGCTCAAGCAGGTCGAGCACGAGCCGGTGCTCAAGCGGGCCTTCTTTACCCCGTTGGACTGGCAGTTGCTGCGCCATTGCCCGATCCCGGTCTACCTGTTGGGCGCCGCCAGACCGGCCTTGCCTCGCCAGATCGTCGCGGCGGTGGACGTGGCCGATCAATCGCCCGAGGGCCAGGCGCGCAATAACAGCATCGTCCTGCAGGCCAATGCGCTGGCCTTGCAGACCGGCGCGCAACTGGACCTGCTGTTCGCCTGTGACCTGACCATGGCCTACATGGGCGACATGGGATATGGCGCCTGGGCCATTGGCGACGTCGGCGAGTCCTTGCGCCATGCCCTGGAGGACGATTTCAAGGCGCTGGCCGACCGCTACGGTGCGCCGGCCGAACGCAGGCACTTCCTGCTGGGCCGCCCGGTCGCGGTGCTGAGTGAATATGTCGAGACCCACCCGGTGGACGTCATCGTCATGGGCAGGCCGCTTGCCCGTGGGCTGGACCGACTGTTCGGCAGCACCACGGAGCATGTGTTGTACCAGATACCCTGCAATATCCTGGCGGTGTAGGGCGATGCCTAGGGTTCATGCGCCCCAGCCCCGGCGGTTGGCAAGCAACTCGGCGACCAGGGCGCTGGTATCGACGATATCCAGCTGCTGCAGGCATCGCACGGGCAGGCGAAAGGGCGCGATGCTGTCGGCCACCAGTACCCGTTCGAATACCCCGCTGTCGAACAGCTCGCCACCAGTGGTGAACAGGCCATGGGTGGCAGCGGCCAGCATGCGGCTGGCTCCGGCCTGCCGGCAGGCCTGAGCTGCGCGCAGCAGCGTCTGCCCCGTGCTGATCAGGTCGTCGAACACGATGACAGTGCTACCTGCCACGTCACCCACCAGGTGTTCGCCGCTCAGGCCCGCCTGCTGGCGGTGCTTTTCCATCATGGCCACAGATACCGGGCGCCCGAGCAGGTCCGCCAGAACCTGGCGAAACTGCTCGGCGCGTTTGATGCCGCCAATATCCGGCGACACGACCGTGACTGTCTGCTCACCGAGCAGCGGGGCCAGGTGTTGGGCGAACAGCTCGGTGCATTGCAGGTTCCAGCTCGGGATTCGGTAGGCGTTGTCGAAGGCGCTGGGGTTGTGTACGTCCAGCGCCACCACGCGGTCGACACCGATGCTTTCCATCAGGCAAGCCACATGGCGGGTGATGGTCGCATCCTGAAACTCCACCTTGCGGTCCTTGCGGCCATAACACAGGTAAGGCGTGACTGCTGTCACCTGGCTGGCACCGGCGTCCTTGAGCGCACCACAGAAGAACAGCAACCGGCACAGCTTGTCGTGTGCGCTGTGGTGCGCGTCGCCATAGAGCGAGTGAAAGACGATGACCGATCGACCGTCGACCGATTCGCCAGGCCAGCATTTGTGTTCTCCGTCCTCGTAGTCACGCTCTTCATGTGCTGACAGTGTCCAGCCCAGGCGTTGCGCCACGGCATTCCCATAGGCCTGGCTGCCTCGCAGGGCGAACAGTAACGGCGGTGTCTCATTCATGCCCTGCGCTCCATTGGTCGTACATTGCAACATAAGCTGAGTTGGACTGTGGGGTTTGACGTTTATCAAGTCGAGCATAGCCAGCAGGCGGACACTGGGCAGGTCAGAGCACGCCAAGGCCTGCGCACCTATACCCTGCACGGAGAGTGGAGAAGGTGAAACCAGGCAGGTGATCGTTCAACCGTGGATCGCCAGAATGCTGGAGTGAACCTTGTACAGGGTTTGCTCTGTAGTACTGCCAACGACCTTGCTCACCCTCTCGTGGTAGAGCGTACCCATCACCACCACGTCGAAGCCATGCTTGTTCGCGTAGTCGCTGACCACGTTACGGGCAGCGCCTCGCACCAGGTGCAGATGATCTGGCTTGATGCCGTAGCGGCCGCCGAACGTCGCCATGCGCTCGCGCGCGCGACCAGATATTTCCTCTACCAGCTTGTCAGTCCAGGCCACGGGTGCGGCGGCATAGGCAACGAAGCTGGTGCTGGGTTCATAGGCCTGCAGCAGGTGCAGTTGCGCCTTGCATCGCTGTGCCAGTGCCTGTGCCCGTTGCAGGATGTGGTCGTTGAGCCTGTCGATCACCGGGTCGTGCTCGACAAGATCCACGGCGACAAGGATGCGCGCTGGCAGCTTGGTTTCAGCCTGGGCCACCAGGTGCATCGGGATCGGGCAACCGCGCAGCAGTTGCCAGTCCAAGGGGGTGAGCAGGGCACGGCTCAAGGCGGTTTCGTGCCTGATGTCCTTGATCACCATCTCCACCCGGTGCAGTTGGGCCAGCCGGATCAAGTCCTTGAGCGGGTCTTCATCGTCCAGTGTCTCGGCGTAGGCGGTAATGCCCAGTTCGCCCAGCGCCTTCACCTGGTCGGCGAGCCAAGCCTTGCGGTGCTCGGCGTCCTGCTTGCGGGCATTACTGCGCAGCACCTGGTCCAGGGTGGCCAGGCGTGAGGGCAGTTGACTGAGCACCACCAGGTGCAAGGTGGCGCCTGTCGTACTGGCCAGCGCCTGAGCACGCGTCAGGGCAGGCGAGGGGTGCAGGTCTGGATGGCAGATCAGTAGCAGTCGCGAGTAAGCGTTCATGATGGCCTCCACGGCGATGGCAGCCTCGATGAAGGCCCACCGGTACAGGCCAAGGGTGACGCACTGGGGCTTGATGGCCTTGATATTTATCAAGATTGGCTGAGCGGCAGCTTCGATAATGAAAGCGGTGCGGCACCCCATATTCGCGCCAGGAGGTGGCTGATGAGCCCGTACCGCCGGATTCTTCTGGTCATGACCAAGGTCCAGGCCCATGCCGCGATGCATCGGGCCATGGCATTGGCTCGAGCGTCAGGTGCCTTGTTGCACGTACTGGGCATCCACACCACCACTGAGCCTGGCCTGCCCGAGCCAGGGCAGCAAGCTTCACAACCTTCAGCCGCGTTCGCGCACTTCAGTGCCGGGCTCAAGGCATTGCTCGACGAGCAGGCGCCCGCAGGGTTGCACACCACCTTCGAAGCGCTGGAAAGCTCCATGGCGCGTGACCTCGTACCGGCGTGTATTGCACGCTTTGCGCCTGACTTGGTGATCAAGGGGCTACCCGCCAGTCCGGTACCTGGCCTGAACGACAAATCCTCGGTTGACCATGTGTTGCTGCATACCAGTAAGGTGCCATTGCTGCTCGTGCCTGCCGAGGCCAGCGCCATGCCCGCGAACATACTGGTGGCCGTGGATGTGGCCAAGGCGGACCTTGCGCAGCAAGCGCTGAACCATGCACTGGTGGAGGCAGGCCGGCAACTGGCGAGCCCATGCAACGGCCAGGTCCATCTGCTGTCGGTTTACGATCTGCCGTTGGCCATGCTGGCCAATCCCGACCTGGCAGCGCCATGGGCGGAGCAAGTGCGCGAGTCACTCCAGCTACCATTCGATGAACTGGCCGATATCCATGGCATTCCCTATACGCAGCGCTACTTTATCGAAGGTGCGCCGCTGCGCGTCATTCAGTCTCTCGTCCCCACGCTGAAGATCGATGTGGTGGTGGTCGGCGTGGTGCAGCCCAGACGTTGGGCCAAGCTGATCGGCGATACTACCGAACGGCTCGTCAATGACGCCCCGTGCAGCGTTCTGGCAGTCAGGCCCCCGTCAGCCGATTGATTCAGGCGGTATCGCCGGCTCGGCCGTGGCGAATCACTTCCACGCTGAAATCCGCTTCGAAAGGCGGCACATGACATTCGACGATGTCCTGCTTGGCGACTTGCAGGTGTATGCCCACGATGTGTGCATGCACGGGTTGGCGGCAGGCGTGACGGTCAACGAGCACCGCGCTGAGTACCCGTCGCGCCCCAAGCTCAGCCAGGTATGCGCAGGTGCGCAGCAGGGAGTGCCCTTCGTACAGCACGTCATCGACCACCAGCAAGGTGGTTTCGGCCAGATTCAGGTTGGCCAGCTCAGGGTTCTCGGTGAGCTGCGTATGGGCATGCAGGAGGCTGAGGTCGTCGGCGTAGCGCTTGACCTTGATCGGGTAGAGCGGCAGTGGCGCGGCACTTCCGGTCAGTTGCTGCAAGTGCAGTTGCAGGCGCCGCGCCAAAGGCTCACCTCGGCGTTGAATTCCCACCAGTACCAGGGGCTGCGCAGGCATCAGCGCCAGGGCCTGATACGCCATTGTACGCAGCACGCTATCGAGATCTTGTTCGTCATACAGGCGAACGCGTGAGGGAGCGGGGCGGTTCATGATTCTTGTCCGTAGCCGGCCAATGGTCATTGGCAAATTAAGCTGCCACCGCCAATTGGACTTGATAAAAGCCAAGCACAGGTCAGTTCCATGACAATGCTTGCGGTCGATGTCGAGGGCATTGGGGCTGGCACCGCCCGATGCGCAGCGGTCTTGCAGGTTAATTACTTCAACTGTTGACCTAAGATAACTTCTGCCGCCTTTGGGATCGCCGCGCCACGGACGCAGTGGTAGCGTTTTTATACAGTCGTGTCGATCCCGGTGGGTTGTCATGTATCAGAATTTGGCTGTCCTGGCTGCCTTGCTGGTGCTTTACGCCAACCTGGCCGGCGCGCTCGAATCCAGGCCCGTCAACGGGCCCCTGTTGTTCCTGCTGGCGGGCCTGGTGGC
Organism: Pseudomonas sp. S1(2024); assembly: GCF_046557535.1. NCBI lineage: Bacteria > Pseudomonadati > Pseudomonadota > Gammaproteobacteria > Pseudomonadales > Pseudomonadaceae > Pseudomonas > Pseudomonas sp. S1(2024). Next base: position 11,596 of record NZ_JBKGFP010000068.1, on the reverse strand, counting down.
CGGCCCGGCCGGGCTCGGGTTACTGAACCTTTCCCTGGACCGCCATGATCTTCGGCTACTGGCCGAGCTTACCCTGGCGATCGTGTTGTTCAGCGATGCTGCCCATGCTGATCTGCCTCAGTTACGCCGCAACCGGAGCCTGCCGCTGCGTCTGCTGGCGATCGGCTTGCCGCTGACCCTGGTCGCCGGTTGGCTAGCTGCGTGGCTGATGTTTCCACGCATGCCCTGGCTGGAAATGGCCCTGTTGTCGACAATCCTGGCCCCCACCGATGCCGCCCTTGGCAAGGCAGTGGTGACCAACCCCCTCGTGCCAGCCAACGTGCGTGAAAGCCTGAATGTCGAAAGCGGATTGAACGATGGCATATGCGTGCCGGTGCTGCTCTTGTTGCAGGCATTGTTGATGGAGAGCCGCTCGACGACGCCCTTCGCCCTGGGGGGATACTTCTTGTTTGAGAAGTTGGGTATCGGCGCACTGACGGGGGCTGTGCTGGCGCTGGTGGTGGGAGGGTTGTTGCGTCTTTCGCAGCGCCGCTGCCTGCAGGTGGAGTCATGGCAACAACTGGTAATGCCCGCCCTGGCGTTGCTGAGTTTCGCCAGTGCCCAGGCAATGGGCGGAAGCGGTTTCATCGCGGCATTTTGCGCAGGATTGCTTACGGGGTACCTGTTCAATCGGGAAACGCAACTGCTGCTCAAGACCGGCGAATCCTGCGGTGAAGCGCTTTCGCTGCTGACCTGGGTGGTGTTCGGTGCCTACGTTGCGCCCAAGGCCTCGCAAATCCTGTCGCCCTCGGTATGGTTCTACGCGCTGCTGAGCCTGTCGCTGGTGCGTATGGTGCCTGTCTGGGTCAGCCTTGCCGGGAGCGAACTGACTGCCGATAGCCGTCTGTTCATTGGCTGGTTCGGGCCGCGTGGTCTAGCGTCTATCGTTTTCGCTGTGCTGGTACTCGATGCACGGTTGCAAGAGGGCAGCACGATCATCGCCACGACTATCGCTTGCGTCGTGCTCAGCGTGGTATTGCACGGTATAAGCGCTACACCTGGGGCCCGTCGGTTGGGACGCAGCGTTGGAAAGTGACGATCGGTTCTTCGACAGGCTTTCGCGGAGGTTGCCGCCATGCGTGAAAAAGCAAAGAAAATGGGCCTGGTCGGACTGACGACACTGGTCACGGTAAACATGATGGGGTCCGGCATCATCATGCTGCCAGCGAGCATGGCGCAGATCGGCGCTGTCTCGCTGTTGTCCTGGGTGATCACGGCCATAGGCTCGATGGCTATCGCCTACTGTTTCGCGCAATGCGGCATCTACTGCACGCAATCGGGTGGCATGTCTGCCTACAGTGAACAAGCCCATGGCAAGTCTGCTTTCTTTCTGTGCTCCTACCTTTACTTTCTGTCACTGATGATTGGCAACGTGGCCATCGCCATTTCCGCCGTGGGCTACCTCACGCCTTTCATACCCTGGCTTGGCAGTGGCGGCGGGCCGCTACTGGCAGGAGCGGTAACGTTGATCTGGTTTACCACCTTGTCCAACCTGGGTGGCGCCGAGGTTACCGGTCGTATTGGCGCGGTCAGCGTGTGGGGTGTCATCGTCCCGGTTGCCGGCTTGAGCTTGATCGGCTGGTACTGGTTCAGCCTCGCAACCTTCCAGGACGCCTGGAACCCAGGTCAAATGCCGGTGGCTCAGGCCATAACCAACAGCATTCCACTGACCTTGTGGGCGTTTCTGGGTATGGAATCAGCTGCGCAGAACTCCGACGCGGTGGAAAATCCGAAGCGCAATGTGCCTCTGGCATGCTTGCTCGGCACCCTTGGCGCGGCGGTGATCTATATCCTCTCGACCAGTGTCATCCAGGGCATCGTGCCGAATCCGGAGCTTGCCAACGCCAGCGCGCCCTTCGCCATGGTCTATGCACAGATGTTCAACGACTCCGTCGGCAACGTGATCATGGCATTGGCGGTGATCGCTTGCGTCGGTTCGTTGCTTGGCTGGCAGTTCACCTTGGCTGAAACCGCCAGGGTCACCGCCGGGCAGGGGCTTTTCCCAACGCTGTTTACACGCACCACGGCCCGTGGCGTGCCACTGGCGGGCATGCTGACCTGTGCGGTGCTGCAGAGCCTCATTGCCCTGTCGACGCTGTCGCCCAATGCCAGCGCCCAGTTCAGCAAACTGGTGAACCTGGCTGCCGTGACCAACATCATCCCCTACATCACCTCGCTGACCGGGCTGTTGGTGATCATGTACAAGGCCCAGGTACAGGCAGCCATTTTTCGCCGTAACAGCGCAATCATGGTGGTCGCGGTTTGCTATTGCTTCTACGCACTGTACGCCTCGGGCCTGGAAGCCGTATTCGGTGCGGCACTGATCATGGCGCTGGGTTACCTGCTGTTCGGCTTCATTGCCAAACGTTTCGTCAGGGCGCTGGACATGATCGGAGGTGCGCCATGAAGCGCGGATCGAAAGTGACCGGTTGGTGTCTTGTCAGTTTGCTGTCGTGCGCGTCAGCGGACAGCACCGTCGCCGCTGCCGACACGTTGGGCCGGTTACGCCAGGAGCAGGTGCTGAACCTCGGATTCATGGAGGGGTTCGCACCCTTCTCATCAGGCAGCGATCAGGCTCCGGAGGGGTATTCCATCGACCTTTGCCAAGCAGTCGTCGCACGTATTCGGGAATTGCCAGGGCTCGCTGGCTTGCAGGTGCGCTGGCACTCACTGGCAGAGCCAGAGGCTGTTCGGGCCGTGGGCAACGGGCAGGTCGACCTGCTGTGTACACCTATTGTGGAAACCAAAACCAGACGAGGCACGTTGGATTTTTCCATTCCGGTGTTTACCTCCGGCCTCGCGGCTTTGGTCAGGCGCGATGCACCTGCCAGCTTGCTCAGCCCCCTCAGCGGTAGCACGGACAATACCGGCCCGCGCTGGCGCGCGACGATCAATGCAGGGCTGAGCAAGCACAGTTTCGCCGTATTGCGTGGCACCTTGAGCAGCCGCTGGGCCCATGAGCGGATTCGCCAGCTTGGCTTGCAATCCACGCTCGAGGAAGTGTCGACGTACGAGGAGGGGGTGCAACGGGTGGTCGACCGCAAGGTCGACGCGTTCCTCGGAGACAGGGTGGTCCTGCTGGCCCACCAGGCCCGGCAAGCCGAACGCGACCAGCTGTGGGTTCCGGATCACCTGTTCGTCATGAGCCGGGTGGCGTTGTCGATGCCAAGGGGAGATGTAGATTTTCGCTTGTTGGTGGATACCGCCTTGAGTCAGGCCCTTTCGGGGCTGCAAGGTGAGGCGCTGTTCGTTCGCTACCTAGGTCCACAGTCCGCACAGGACCGCTTGCTGCAAAGCCTGTATCCGCTGCCGGACTAGTTGGCGGGGATGGTGATGACTGGTGTTTCCGGCGCGACGCCGGTTTCGGCAAGGGACAAGAGCACAAGGATGAACAGAAACTCGGACTTGGACCTCAGGTCGCGATCGTCTATCCAGAACCAGTGATCGCGATAGCGCACGGCCGCATAGGCATTATCTGGCTTGTGCTCGCTTGAGAAGATACGCACCAGTGGCGCGTCCCACTCGCTGGAAACCACAGGAAGGGCGGGCGCGGGGTTTGCCCGCCCTTCTTGCACATGGATGGGCGGGGCGTCGATGGTGGCGGCAATTTCCGAGAAGATCTCCGACATCGAGCGCGTCAGCAAGGCCACTTCGGAATCGTTCCGCTGCACCGAGCCGAAAGTGAGGTGCAGTACCTCCGCATCGGGTCGAAGGTGCAGCGACTGACGCACCAGCTGGCGGTCTTTTTCGACGATCTCCGACCTGGTGTCGGCAATCAGCAGCAGCTCACTGTCAGCCCCAGCACGTTGACTGATCCGCATACCCAGCTTTTCCGAACGCTGAATCCGCCGAAGTGCATCCAGCACCGCATAGAACTCGGGGTCTGCTGAACGTAACCGAGACGGGGAGGTAGACCTGTTGTACAAGCCGTTTGCAGCACGTGTGGTCAGGTGCAGCACGCGATCGACCGGATAGCCCGCCTGAATCAGCGAGAATATCGCCGCTGGCGAAAGCGGCGTGAGCAGATAGCGGGAAAAGCGTTCACCGGATAGCGGTGTGTAGCTGATGGTAGGGCGATCCGTATAAAGGCCCGAAGCGCCCAATGTCTGGCTGTTACCCTCGGCTGGTGAACCGCTGAACCAACTTGCGGAAAGGTTTACCTGGCTTTGGATGGCCGTGGAACTGATCACCGATGACACCTCCAGATACACAGGGGCATCGGCGTAGCGCAACTTGACGATGTTCAACAGGGTCTGTTCTTTCCAGGTCGTGGCTATGACGGTCGCGTAATCGCTTCTATCGCGCTCGATAGTAGAAGGGCCGAGCGTGGAACAGGCGGTCAGCATCAGTGTGGCCGCGACGAGAGCGGTTCTGTTGAAACGGAAGGAGCTTGAATGCGCAGTGGAAACACGATTTTCATTCATCTTCTTGAATCCAGATAAATGCAGTTGGGTCACTCCCGGGCATAGGCCATGGCAGTGCTCAATCGTCTTCCTCGCGAAACGCTTTTATCCTGCCTTTTTTCTCGGCGTTGACCAGCGCCGCGTAGTCCCTGGCATTCTGCTCGGCATAAGCCAGGGCAAACTTGCCAAGGGCCTGATCGAAGGCGTCCGACTTGCCGAGATATCCGCTGATCAGTGCTGCGTCCCCTGACTTGGCATGCGCCCGCGCCAATGTCATGCCGCACACCTGCGCATACATGTTCATTTGCTCGAAAGACGCACCTTCCACCGGCAATGACATCTTCATATCGCGCAGTTGTCTGACGAAAAACTGCCGGCCCTTGCTGCTTTCGGTCCAGCCCAGAAAAATGTCGCTGGCGGACTGCGAAAGGCGCTGGCCGGTAACCACGCGCTGGCCTTGATTGGCAAATTCGCTCTTGCCGGCATAGAGCGCCAGCACTGATGGGCAGGCTTCCTTGAATTGCAGCAGCAGCGGATGGTTTTCAGCCGAAAAGAACAAGCCAACGAAGCAGAACGTGCCCACGCTGCCGATGCCTACGGCTTTTACTGCAAAGTCCTCGAGGCGATAACGGTCGTAGAGAACTCTGCGCTCGGGTAGCAATGAACTGCGGTAATCCTCAAGAGCCAGCTTCACGCGCTTGGCAAAACCGGCTTCATGGATATGGAACAGGATTGGCGGCTGGTCGACCAAGCGCCGCCTACCGCCCACTTCATCACTGATCTGGGGATACAGGTAGTCCCCAATGCGCGTTCTGGCCCTGGCTATCAACTCTTGCCGCGCTTTGCGGTATTTCATGCTGGGTGCCATGTCGATGATCGCTTGAGCGTCCAAGCGGTCGTACCAGACGTCAAGCGGACTCATCTCCGACAATTCACGCATGCGTTTGCGGTAGGCCTGCACGCAGGCCATGGCCAGCTGTCCTGCCTCCTTATCGTTCAGCCGATTGTCCTGGGCGGCGACGGCAAAACTGACCGCCAACCGTTTGATGTCCCATTCCCAAGGTGCAGGAAGCGTCTCGTCGAAGTCGTTGATATCGAAGATCAGGTTGCGTTCAGGGGTGGCGAACAAGCCAAAGTTGAGCAGGTGGCAATCGCCGCATGCCTGGACGCGTACGCCGGTGCAAGGCAGTGTGGCGAGGTCGCGTGCCATCAGGCCGGCCGAGCCGCGCAAGAAGGTGAATGGACTGCGCAGCATTCGCCCGTAACGCACAGGCACCAGTGCCGGATGTCGGTCACGGTTGGACAGTTCGAGCAAACCGACAGGATCACGCTGCCTGGGCTTGCATTTCCACGTTGCATGAGCCGCCCGCGGCACGACATCTCGTAGACGTTTGCCGGCCTCCAGTCTCTCCTTGAGCGAGTGAAAATTCTTATCTTCACGGATGTCGTCTATTACCCTGGACAACCGTTTGGTTGAACGCTTCTTGAACTCAGCCATGTCGGCACCTTGGATGAGCAAAGGGTGGGCCCGACCGACAACGGAACTCGTCTGTGATGAATCACTGATGCGGCGTCGAATATTCCCGGACAGCTTCTGAAAAGCGTAGCAGTAATTCACTTATCCCAAAGACACGATGGGCTGGCTCAGACTCGGATTTCGACCGTGCTGGCCCAGCATTCAAACAAGCGTTGTATCAACCCCCAGAAATGCCTTCGATTTCCCCAGCAGGATGCAGGATCGAGAATGGCGATTGCTGACAGCTATCGAAGTGGGGAACTCCGCACCGCAAGTTCACATAGCAGGCCTTCGAGAATCGTTGGTACTCAGTAGCCTGGATACAAAACTGATGAATAGCAGTTTCACCAACCTTTCTTGTTAGGCGGGTTACGCCATCTTACTGTTGCTCACACAGCAGCGGTGCTACAGCGATGTTGCATCAGCATCATGTCGTCCAATGTAAAAAAGCTGGCAACCCCCAGAATACGTGGGTTCTGGTCGGTTGGCATGAAGACTGCTCTCGCTCCCTGGAATCTCATCAATCCCAGGTGCCGACGTGAGTGAAGTATACCCACCGATTACCAATGACCTAGTTGAAGCCGCCCCACGAGACGTGGCGGATGGTAGAAGCGTGTCCTTCGGTTCTGCAGAGACCACCGATATCGCTCTGGAGTTTCGCGCAGTGACCAAGCGCTACGAGGGGGGCCGGAGAGCGGCAAGGAACGCTGTAGAACAAGTGAGCCTTGCTGTGCGCCGTGGCGAGGTGCTCTGCCTGATGGGCACCTCAGGGAGCGGCAAGTCGACCCTGCTGCGTCATGTCAACCGGTTAATAGAACCAAGCAGCGGCGATGTGCTTGTCGATGGCGAGGTGCTGGGTGATTTGACATTGACTGCGCTGCGTCAGTTGCGTTCGCAGCGCGTTGGCATGGTGTTCCAGCACTTTGGACTATTGCCACATCGCAGCGTGCTTGACAACGTCGCCTTACCCTTGGAACTACGAGGTGAGCCGGAAAGTGCGCGGCGTGCTTCTGCACAACTGCAGCTAAAGGCGGTGGGGCTGGGGGACTGGGCCGAGCACTTTCCCCATGAGTTGTCCGGCGGCATGCAGCAACGCGTCGGGCTGGCCCGGGCGCTGGTTACCGAGCCGCGCATTCTGCTGATGGATGAGCCCTTCAGTGCGTTGGATCCGACCATTCGCCGCGATTTACAGGGACGCTTCCTGCAACTGGTACGTCAGCGCGGCATCACGACCTTGCTGGTGACCCACGATCCGGGAGAGGCGCTGCGCCTGGCTGACCGCATCGCCGTACTACGTGATGGCCAGTTGGTACAGGTCGGCACGCCTGATGAGTTACTCGAACACCCGCTGGATGAAGGGGTGGCGGACTTCTTCGACGAACGGCCGCATATCAGTCCAGCCGTGTCAACTGGATACGAGACAAATAACGTCTCGCCGTTTCTAGCCCACGAAGAGCCGGTGGTGGTCAACTGGTTTCGCCAGGGACTGTTGGGGCCGGCGGCCCTGGCGGTAGCCGGACGAAATGGCCTGTTCTGGCTTGCGCTACTGGTCGAGCTTATCGCCTTGGCTGGGCTCGCCAGCGCTTGGCGAGAGGGGGGTAGGTGGACGCTGGCCGGCGCATTTGCAGCGCTGCTCGTCAACCACATGGCCAGTGCCTGGCTGAGCCTGCGTAGTCACTGCCGCGATTCCCATGGAGTAACGTTGCCTTTGGCGCTTTTGCTATTGAGCCAGGCGCTGACTCTTTGGCGGGGGCTGACGCCGGATGCGGCGGGCGCACTACTGCACTTTCCCGCAGACCGCGACAGCATGCTAGCGGTCGCTGGCGCGATTGACCGGATTATCGGCTGGTCACAACAGGCCTTCGAGAGCGTCTTCATCGGGGTGATAGTCGCGGTGCGTACCGTTATCGAAGGTGTGGAGGGCGCATTGGGCTGGATTCCCTGGCCTGTTCCTGCGGCAGCTTTGATCTACCTGGCTTGGCGCTCTGCCGGTGCGGCCCTGGCACTGACCAGTGCGTTGGCCTTGGGCTACATCGGACTGTTCGGCTTCTGGGAGCGAACGGTTTCCACCATAGCCCTGGTTGGCTCGTCGGTGCTGTTGTCACTGTTGATCGGCATCCCGGCGGGCATTCTGTTGGCCAAGAAGTCACTCGCGCGGCGCTTGATCACGCCGCTGCTGGACGTCATGCAGACATTGCCGACCTTTGTCTATCTGATTCCAGCGGTGGCCTTTTTTTCCGTTGGCAAGACGCCGGCAGTGATAGCTACGGTGATATTCGCCCTCGCACCAATGATTCGCCTAACGGCACTGGGCATCAGGGAGGTACCCAGGGAGGCCGTAGAGGCCGCGATTGCTCATGGCGCGACGCCCTGGCAGACGCTTACCCGAGTCGAGTTACCGTTGGCCTCTGGCTCGCTGTTGCTGGGAGTCAACCAAACCATCGTGATGAGCTTGTCAATGGTCGTCGTGGCCGCGCTGATCGGCGCCGGCGGGCTGGGCTACGACGTCATGACCGCCTTGCGCAACATCAAGGGGGGAGAGGGCGTCCTTGCCGGTATTGCCATTGTTTTCTGTGCCCTGGTACCCGATCGGATCATCCAGGCATCCCTTCGCAAACGTCATCATTCTACTTAGGAGTAATACCTTCCATGACCAGGTTCCTTTCCCGCGCCCTTGCCGGAGTTTTATTGCTAGGCACGATCGTGCCTATTACGGCAAGCTTCGCCAAGGACAAGATCGTGATCGGCGAGCAGAACTGGACCGGCGCTATCGCCATCCAATACATCCTCGGCGACATCATCTCCAGTCGTCTCGATGGTGATGTCTCCTACCTGGCGGGTGATCTGCCAGTATTGTTCGCAGCCGCCGCCAAGGGCGACGGTTCGGTCGATGTGCTTACCGACATCTGGCTGCCTAACCAATCGGCGGCCTTCGCCAAGTACGTGACTGGGGGCACCCGTTCGCTGATTCCCAACAAACAGCCTTATGTCGGTGTGCAGGGCTTTTACATTCCGGGCTACATTCAGGACAAGTACAACGTGAAGTCGGTGTATGACCTGAAGAAGCCGGAGATCGCCAAGTTGTTCGCCCCGCTGGGTGGTGGCAAGTCCCAGTTATTGGTCGGCCCTGCCGGCTGGGAGTCGACCTACATTGGCCAGATCAAAGCCAAGGACTTTGGTTTCGACGGCAACTTCGAGTCGGTCTCCACAGAGGCCTCGGTGACTTACGCCAAGCTTGATGCTGCCTACAAAGCCGAGCGCGGGGTGATTTTCTATGCCTATACGCCAGACTGGATCTTCTCCGCCTATGACCTTCGCCGTCTCGATGAACCGCCGTTCGACGGTTACGCTCAGGACAACAAGAAGGGCGACCCGTTGTACAAGGCTGATGGCTGCTGGAACTTCATCAGTCCAACCGTCGATGCCGACTGGCTGAACAAGAGCCACGTGACCTGTGCTTACCCCGACGCGAAGGTTCACATTCTCGCGTCTTCAGCGTTGCAGAAACGCGCCCCCCGGATCGCCGCTTTCCTGGAAAACGTGAGTATCGATCCGGAAGCCCTCAACGACTTGATCCTGAAGATCGAACGCGAAAAACAGCCAGCGGAAGTTGCGGCCAAAGCCTGGGTCGCCGCCAACGAGGCGACCGTCGATCGCTGGTTGAGTACCGCTGACACCAAGGAGAGCGCTCGATGACTCAGAATGCCTGGACTCTACTCGACGGTGGGATGGGGCGAGAGCTCAAGCGCATCGGTGCGCCGTTCCGGCAGCCGGAATGGTCAGCCCTGGCTCTGCTCGAAGCGCCTGAGTACGTAACCCAAGTGCACCGAGCGTTCATTAAGGCAGGTGCTAAGGTGATCACCACCAACAGCTATGCAGTGGTGCCGTTTCATATTGGCGAGGAGCGTTTTGCCCGCTCGGGTCGAACCTTGGCCAAGCTTTCCGGGCAACTCGCCCGCGGTGCTGCTGACGAGGCGGAAACTTCGGTACAGGTTGCTGGATCTTTGCCGCCTGCGCTGGGGTCGTATCGGCCGGATCTTTTCGATCCGATCCGTGCTCAGGCCATCCATCGTGAACTGATCTGCGGCCTTGCGCCGCATGTGGATTTCTGGCTGGCAGAAACCCAGAGCTCCTTGGCCGAAGCTCGCGCCGTGCATGCCGCGCTGGACGGCGAGCACAAGCCGCTCTGGCTGTCCTTCACGCTGCTTGATCCCGACACCGAAGATACGCCGCCTTTGCTACGCTCGGGTGAAAGCGTGGAGCAGGCTGTTCTTCTGGCTATTGAGCTGGGGGCCAGCGCATTGCTCTTCAATTGCAGCCAACCTGAGAGCATGGCCGCAGCGCTCCATAGTGCCCAACGGGTGCTGAAGGCGCAGGCTCGCGAGTTACCGCTAGGTGTCTATGCCAATGCCTTTCCTCCGGTACGTGAAGACGCCCAGGCCAATGACACGTTGCTTGATATCCGTGCCGATCTTGGGCCGGAGGCCTACTTGCAATGGGCGCAGCGGTGGGTAGAAGGCGGGGCAACGATCATTGGTGGTTGCTGTGGCATTGGTCCGGAACATATCGCCCAGATCAATGTTCATCTGCAGACGCATGAGGAAAAGCCGTGAGGTCGACCTGGTTGTAGGACGGCACTGGCACGATGATGCACCGACAGAATGTGCGAGCCAAAGGAATGGCTCGCCATCTACATGATCATAGATGGGCGCCAAGGGCACTCTAAGAGCAAAGCATCCATGAACCATGCGATTTTTGCACGCACCGTAGGCCAGTTGCTGCTTGCGGTAAACGACATCGAAGTGATCTACGACGGCGCGATTCTTGCCGTGGCCGGAGTTTCACTTGAGGTTGGGCAGGGCGACATCGTCGCGTTGCTTGGTGCCAACGGCTCCGGCAAAAGCACCACGCTGAAAGCGATCTCAGGGCTGGCCCATGCTGACCGCGCGCAAGTTAGCCGTGGCGATATCTGTTTCCAAGGGCAGGACACTGCCGGGGTGGCGGCGCATCTTCTGGCGTGCCGGGGTATCGCCCATGTGCTGGAGGGGCGGCATGTATTCGCTCACCTGACCGTAGAAGAGAACTTGCGCAGCGGCGGCTTTCTGCGCAGCCCGAAGCGGTGCGAGCTGGAGCAGGAGCTGGAGCGCATCTACTCCTGGTTCCCGCGTTTGAAGACCAAACGCAAGGCGCAGGCTGGGCTGACCTCGGGCGGCGAGCAGCAGATGCTCGCCATTGGACGTGCCTTGATGACCAAGCCTCGGTTGGTGCTACTCGATGAGCCTTCGATGGGCCTGGCGCCGATCATCGTCGAGGAGATCTTTGCCATCGTCGCCCAGCTCAACGCCCAAGAAGGTATGAGCTTTCTGGTCGCCGAGCAGAACATCAACGTTGCCCTGCGCCATGCCCGTTACGCCTACATCCTGGAAAACGGCCGGGTGGTGGGTGAGGGCCCTGCCGCCGAGTTGGCGGCGCGGGAGGACATTCAGCATTTCTACCTCGGTGGCAAGGCTGGCTGATTGGCGCCGACACCTTGCCGACCACGCAGTATCCATCCCTGTGGCCAAGAGGTTGCCCTGGCCGCGCCTGAGCGCGGCCAGGGGCGGCTTCAGTTCCCGAGGCTGCGCCGTAGGTTGGTGCC
>NZ_JBKGFP010000067.1:0-51045 GCF_046557535.1 Pseudomonas sp. S1(2024) | reverse complement strand
ACCCACAAAGGCCCCCCCCTTGTGACCAGAGTTTTCCCTTCCCCCCCCCCACCCCCCCCCAGGGGCGGCTTCAGTTCCAGGGATGGCGCGGCGGCTTGATGCCGTTAAGCAGGTAGTTGCCGATGATGTGGTATTTCCAGCGCACGGGGTCGTGTAGGGTGTGTACCCGGGCATTGCGCCAGTGACGGTCGAGGGCGTATTCCTCCAGGGTCGAGCGGGTGCCGGCCAGCTCGAACAGGCGGTTGCTGGCGAGTATGGCCACCTCGGTGGTCAACACCTTTGCTTCCGCCGTGCGGATGGAGGCCTCGGCCACGCTCTCCTCGCTGGGTTCGCGTAGCGCCTGGTCGATGGCATCCGCCGCCAGGTCCAGCACTGCCTCGGCAGCGCGCAGACGAATCTGCAGATCGCCCAGTTGCTGGAGTATGTAAGGGTCATCGGTGGCCTTCTCCAGCCCCGAGTCAATCCAGGGGCGGGTATGCCGGCGCACGTAGTCCAGGGTGTCGGCCAACGCTCCTCGGGCCAACCCTGCATCGATGGCCGCCTGGATGAACTGCGAGATCGCCCCGCCAGCCGTGGGGCGGTCGAAGGCTTGCCAGATCGGCACTACCTGGCTGGCCGGCACGCGGACCTGCTCGATCAGCACCGTGCCGCTCGCCGTGGTGCGCTGGCCGAAGCTGGACCAGTCATTGATCACCTTGAGCCCTTCGGTTTCCCGTGGCACGACGGCCAGGTGCGGGCGCCCCTGATCGTCCACGCTGACGATGGGAATCCAGTGCGCCAGCAGGGCACCGGTGGAGAAGAATTTCTGCCCGTTGACCAGGTAGTCGTCGCCAGCGTGAGTGATCCGGGTCTGGAAGTCCGCGACGTGCTTGCCATTGCGCTCGGAGAAGGCATTGCCGAAACGTGTGCCGGACAGGGCGAGATCGAAGAAGAAACGCTTCTGCTCCTCGCTGGCGTCGAAACCGAGGTGGGCGAGGATGACGAAGTGGTTCTGCGGCAACTGGCCGAGTGAACCGTCGGCTGCCGAGATGATCTTGAACACCTCGCCGACGGTGCGGTAACTGGCGCCCAGGCCGCCATAGGCTTGGGGCACGATGATGCTCCAGAGGCCGCTTTGCGAGTAGGCCTCCAGCTCCGCCAGGGGCAGGCGGCGTTCGCGATCACGGGCGGCGGCTTCGCGGCGGAAGTCTTGAGCCAGGGCGTGCGCTGCCTCGATGGCTTCGCGCTCGCTGCCAAGACGGTGGGCTGGGATGCTGGATTGGCGCAGCACGATGGTTTCATCACGCTGCTGCAGGTGGTTTTCGCTCATTGATGGGCTCCTTCAGAAACGGTAGGCGAGGTTGAGGCTGTAGATGAAAGGGTCGACGTCGACGCTGCCGACCTTCTGCCCGTCGATCTTCACGCTGCTGTCGATCCGGGCGTAACGCACATCGCCGCCCAGGCTCCACTGCTTGTCGAGGGCAAAGTCGAGGCCGGCCTGGAGCGCGGCGCCCCAAGAGTCGGAGAGTTCAAGTTTGGCGCCGTTGTCCAGGTGCTCGTCGTAGAAGTAGGTGTAATTCAGCCCCACGCCGACGAAGGGGCGCACCTTGGCGCCCGGTGCGAAGTGCCATTGCAGGGATACGATCGGCGGCAGGTGCTTGGTGCTGCCGACCTTGCCGCCGTTGAGCTGGATGTTGTGCTTGAACGGCAAACCGCCCAGGACGTCCAGCGCCAGGTTGGGGGTAAAGAAATAGGCGACGTTGAAACTCGGGCCGGTATCGTTGTCGATGTCGATCTTGCCGGGGGTGATGTTGCCGGGGTGGGAGGTCGGGACGATCTTGCTGATGCCGGCGCGAATCAGCCAGGGGCTCTCGGCAGCGAGTATCGGGGTACTAAGCCCCAGGAGCAGACCGCCGAGCAGAGCAGGGCGGGACCAGGGTGCGGAGAGACGCATGCAAGGCTTCCTTTCGAAGTGTGAGGTCGATGCCGCCTCCGTGCGTTCGGTTGGCGTGGCACAGTCCTCTTTTCATTTTTCGTGCCACGCTATAAGTTGCTGAAATTAAAGGAAATGTGTCTTTTGTGGAGTGTTTGGTGGGAGGCAGATTTCGTAAGTACTGCTGCTGCACGAACAGGTCATCAGGCACGGCCTTTGGCCGTAGTGGCGCACTGAAAAAATACGCCCACCCGCGAGCCAGGCTCGGGGTGGGCGTGATTGCAGCGGGCGTGGAGAGGTGTTTTCAGCGCTGCTTGGCGCCACCGCCGATCTGCCAGACATAGGGCGGTTCGCTGCCATTGACGTGCCAGTCACCGATGATGCGTTCCTTGTAGATCACCGGGTTGTGCGAGGCGGCGGTACGGGCGTTACGCCAGTGGCGGTCAAGTTGCCTGGTGGTACTTGTGCCAGACGCGCCCAGGGTGTTGAACAGGTCGCTGGTGGCGCGCAGCACCAGTTCCACGGCGGCCACCTGGGCCTGGGCCGATTCCAGTTCGGCGGCGATGTTGGCTTGGCGCTCGGCGGTTTCGTCATTGTCGAAGCGCGCCAGGTAAGCCTGCTGCGCGGCCTCGCTGGCGCGCAGGGTGCCGGCCTCGGCGGCATAGATCAGCCCCGAAGCCCTGCCGATAACCTGCAACACCTGTGGATCCTCACTTACTGCTGCACCATTGCCATGGCTGAACACACGCGAACGCTTGCCGGTTTCCTGGCTGAAATCGCGCACAGCTGCTCGGCCTGAGCCGACGATGACGGCGAGCAGCACCAGTTGGTAGAAGGCCGTCTGGTATTTGAAACGGGTGGCGAAGTCTAAGATGTTCTCTTCCTCGACCACCGCGTTCTCGAACACCGAGGTGCCACTGCCGGTGGTGCGCTGGCCGAAGCCATCCCAGTCGTCGCTCTGGGTGATGCCGGGCTGCTGGGTACGGATTGCCGCGATCACGTCGGCGCCGGTGTCGTCGCGGCGGGCGAACAGGTCGATCCAGTCGGAGAAGAGGCTGCCGGTGCTGTAGTACTTGGTACCGTTGACCACCCACTGGTCACCCTGGCGCGAGACACGGGTGATGACGTCGCCAATTTTCACCGCACCTACCTCCGTCCAGGCGCAGCCCACCAGATCGCCTTCGACGAAGCGTTTGAACCAGACGTGCTGCGGTGCGCTGGCATGGGCATTGAGACGATCCTCGACAAAGGCGAAGTGCCCACGCAGCGCCTGCGGCACGTTGGAGTCGGCTTCGGCCAGTTCGATCAGCAGCTGGAACAATTGCGGCAGTGAGGCCCCCGCACCGCCGTGCTCGACGGGTACGCGCACGGCGCCGAAGCCGGCTTCCTTGAGCCAGCGAATGGGCTCGAAGGGCAGACTGCGGGTGCGTTCGCGCTCCACGCTGCCTTCGGCGATACGCGCGAAGACCGGGCGGAAGCGGGCGGCAAGGGATGGGTAGTCGGTGCCGGTAGATAGATGTGGCACATGGGCTTGAGCGGTCATCGCGGTTCTCCTCGATTGGTGCGATTACGGACCGTGGGGCCCTCGCAAACTCTGTGCCTTTCCAAATAAAACCTTTTAAATCAGATGCTTATGTTTTATCGCCGACACTCAGACTGTACCGTTGGCAACAGCCTGTTGAACGGTTGTTGCCAGGCGGTCAGCTGGGCCTTTTGGCGTCATTGTTGCCTGGCGGTCATTCATCCAACAGCTTGCTTGCGCAGGTGCAGCAAGAGCTGTTTGATAAATCGTTCAACCTATTGATTTAAAACATTTTCATGGGGTGGCACGGTTGCTGCTCAAGTACTCCCGAACGTAGCCCATACGGGCAGGAGGGATGTACATGAGCGCAAGCGTCATCAAAGTCGTGGTGGTATCTGGCAGCCTGCGTGCGCCATCACGAACTCATGGGCTGCTACAGGCCCTGGTGGCAAGGTTGCAGGCAAGGTTGCCGAACCTGGACGTGCATTGGGTGCGTATCGCCGCGCTGGCCGACGTATTGTCGGGCTCGCTCGAGCGCGACAGCGCCTCTGCCGCGTTGCAACCGCATCTGCAGGCGATCGAGCAGGCTGATCTGCTGCTTGTCGGCAGCCCGGTCTACCGGGCGTCCTACACCGGCCTGTTCAAGCATCTGTTCGACCTGGTCGACCATCAGTCACTCAAGGGCGTGCCGGTCGTGCTGGCCGCCACCGGTGGTAGCGAGCGCCATGCGCTGATGATCGATCACCAGCTACGCCCACTGTTCGCCTTCTTCCAGGCCCACACCCTGCCGTATGGCCTGTACGCCAGCGTCGAGGCCTTCGACCAGCATCGCCTGGTCGAGCCCGCGCAGTTCGAACGCATTGAGCGGGTAATCGATACCGTCAACACCTTCTTCCAGATCCCGGTCGCCACGGCGGCCTGACTTTCCGTGCTACAGGAGATATCGTCATGAGCCAACCGATCAAATTTGCCTACTGGGTACCCAATGTCAGCGGCGGCCTCGTCGTCAGCAAGATCGAGCAACGTACCCATTGGGACATCGACTACAACCGCAAACTAGCGCAAATCGCCGAACGTTCCGGGTTCGAGTACGCGTTGTCGCAGATCCGCTTCACGGCTGGCTATGGCGCTGACAATCAGCATGAGTCGGTGACTATCAGCCACGCCCTGCTGGCCGCCACCGAAAAGCTCAAGGTGATCGCCGCGATTCTGCCGGGGCCGTGGACGCCGGTACTGGCAGCCAAGCAACTGGCGACCATCGACCAGTTCACCGGTGGTCGTGTCGCCATCAACGTGGTGTCCGGCTGGTTCAAAGGAGAGTTCCGTGCCATCGGCGAGCCCTGGCTGGACCATGACGAGCGCTACCGCCGCTCCGAGGAATTCATCCGTGCCCTCAAGGGTATCTGGACCCAGGACAACTTCAGCTTCCACGGCGACTTCTACCGCTTCCACGACTACAGCCTCAAGCCCAAGCCGCTGCAGCGTCCGCATCCGGAAATCTTCCAGGGCGGCAGCTCGCGAGCCGCGCGTGACATGGCTTCACGGGTATCGGACTGGTATTTCACCAACGGCAACACAGCCGAGGGGATCAAGGCTCAAGTCGAAGATATCCGCAACAAGGCGGCCGCCAACGGCCATTCGGTAAAGATCGGGGTGAACGCTTTCATCATTGCCCGCGACACCGAGGAAGAAGCCCGCGCTGTGCTGGCGGAGATCATCGCCAAAGCCGACCCGGAAGCGGTCAACGGCTTCGGCAGCGAAGTGAAGAATGCTGGCTCGGCCAGCCCCGAAGGCGAGGGCAACTGGGCCAAATCCACCTTCGAGGATCTGGTGCAGTACAACGACGGCTTCAAGACCAACCTGATCGGCACGCCACGGCAAATCGCCGAGCGCATCGTCGAGCTCAAGGCAATTGGCGTTGATCTGATCCTCTCCGGTTTCCTGCACTTTCAGGAAGAGGTCGAGTACTTCGGCAAGCATGTACTGCCGCTGGTGCGCGAACTGGAGCAGGCGAAGGCCGCATCATTGGCCTTGGCCTGAGGCGCCGCACCATGCACGAGGAACTCGCGGACAACCTGCCGGCCAGCCTGCTGGCCCGCGCGCGCCAGCGCGCAGGAGATGTAGCGCTGCGCCACAAGCACCTGGGTTTGTGGCAGCAACGGAGTTGGAGGCAACTGCTGGCCGAGGTCCAGGGGCTGGCCACGAGCCTGCGCACAGCCGGTTTTGCGGTTGGTGACAGCCTGGTTATCCTCAGCCGTCCACGCCCCGAGGCGTTGCTGGCGAGCCTGGCGGCGCAGTGGCTGGGTGGTGTCGCGGCACTGCTCGACCCGTTGGCCGCAGGCGATGAGCAGGTGACCTTGCTGCGTGAGCTGGGGAGCGCTTTCGTCTTCGCCGAGGGCCAGGAGGAGGTCGAGCGGGTGCGCCAGGCGGGCCTGAGCCCCCGCCTGCTGTTCTACGCCGATGCGCGTGGCCTGTCGGCATCCGGCGTGGATAGCTACGCCAGCCTGGTCGCGCAGCCGCTGCAAGGTGACTTGCCGATCCTGGCCCATGGCGAGCTCCCTGCGTTCAGCTTCCATCGCCTGGAAGCCGGGCAGGCCCAGCAGCATTGGCTCTTGCACGCGCAACTGCTCGATGAAGGGTTGCGCCTGATCGAACAGGAACGCCTGAGTTCGGCCGAGGAAGCCCTTGCGGCGCGTAGCTTCGCCGCCAGCGGGCAGGCGCGCTACCTGCTGGCGCCCTGGCTGCTGGCCGGGTTTCGCCTGAATTTCCCGGAAAGCCTGGCGACCCGTGACAACGACCGCCGCGAGCTGGGCCCAACCCTGGTGCTCGGTACCCACGACAGCTACGGCAGGCTGTTTGGAGTGGCGCAGCAGCGCCTGCCGCTGCCCGGCAGCCTGCTCCGGCGCTGGCTCGATTGGGCCCTGGACGGTCGCGGCGGGGTGCTGCGCAACAGCTTTGGCCATTGGCTGCTGCGCCGGCCGCTGCGCGACGTACTGGGGCTGAGCCGCACTCGAGTGCCGTTGCTGGTCGGCGAGGCCTTGCCAGCTGAGGCCCAAGCGTTCTTCGCCGCCCTTGGCGTTGCACCACGGGCCTGGCCGGAAGCCCCGCTGTGGCAGGCCGCGCAGCGCCTGCGCCCATCCACCGCCTGGCCGCTGGGCCAGGTTCAGCCTGCGTGAGTGCTACCCATGTCGAAACCTCCATTGCTCGAGCTGGAAGGCATCAACCTGTCGTTCCAGGGCGTCAAGGCCATCACCGATATCGGTTTCAGCGTCGCCGAAGGGGAGATCTGCGCGCTGATCGGCCCCAATGGTGCCGGCAAGAGTTCGCTGCTGAACATCATCAATGGTGTCTACCAGGCGCAGCAGGGGCGCATTCGTTTCGCTGGCCAGGAGCGGCGGGCGATGCAGCCGCACGCGGCGGCCCTTGGCGGCATCGCGCGTACCTTCCAGAACATCGCGCTGTTCAAGGGCATGAGCGTGCTCGACAACGTGCTCACCGGGCGCAACCTCAAGCGTCGCAGCTCCTGGCTGGAACAGGCGTTGCGTTTCGGCCGCGCACCCGCCGAAGACGACCGCCAGCGTGCCGCCGCCGAGCGGGTGATTGAGTTCCTGCGCATTCAGCCATGGCGCGACGAGGTCGTCGGTACCTTGCCATACGGCCTGCAGAAGCGCGTCGAGCTGGCCCGTGCGCTGGCCGCCGAGCCACGCCTGTTGCTGCTCGACGAGCCGATGGCCGGCATGAATGCACAGGAGAAGCGCGAGATGAGCCGCTTCATCGTCGAGATCAATCGCGAGTTCGGCACCACCGTGGTGTTGATCGAGCACGACATCGGCGTGGTCATGGATATTTCCCACCACGTGGTGGTGCTCGACTATGGGCGCAAGATCGGCGACGGCACGCCCGATCAGGTTCGCAATGACCCCGACGTTATCGCCGCCTACCTGGGCGTGCGCCCGGCCGCGGCCTAGCCCGAGTACAGGAGCGTTCCATGGAGTTCTTTCTCGAAGTGTTGATTGGTGGCCTGTTGGCCGGGGTGATGTATTCCCTGGTGGCCATCGGTTTCGTGCTGATCTACAAGGCCAGCGGTGTGTTCAATTTCGCCCAAGGGGCGATGGTGTTGTTCGCCGCGCTGACCTTCGTCAGCCTGCTGGAACGCGGTGTGCCGTTCTGGCTGGCATTTCTCCTCACCCTGGCGGCGATGGTGCTGTTGGCCCTGCTGATCGAGCGCGCCGTGCTGCGCCCCTTGGTCGGCCGCTCGCCTATCACCCTGTTCATGGCCACCCTCGGCCTTGCCTACATCATCGAAGGCGCCGCTCAGGCGTTGTGGGGGGGCCAGGTGCATGGCCTTGAGCTGGGCATCAGCGACGAGCCGCTGGAGCTGGGCGGCCTGCTGCTGTCGCAGTTCGACCTGTTCGCCGCCGCCACGGCGGCGACCCTGGTGCTGCTGTTGTCGCTGCTGTTCAACCGTACCCGCATTGGCCTGTCATTGCGTGCGGTGGCGGACGATCCACGTGCGGCCATGGCCATCGGCATCCGCCTGCCCAAAGTGTGGGCAGTGGTATGGGCCGTCGCCGGTTTCGTCGGGCTGGTCGCCGGGCTGCTCTGGGGCGCGCGCCTGGGGGTGCAGTTCTCGCTCTCGCTGGTGGTACTCAAGGCTTTGCCGGTGCTGATCATCGGCGGTTTCACCTCGATCGCGGGCGCCATCGTCGGCGGCCTGATCATCGGGGCCTCAGAAAAGCTCGCCGAGGTCTACCTCGGGCCGATCATCGGTGGTGGCCTTGAAAACTGGTTTCCCTATGTGCTGGCCCTGCTGTTCCTGCTGGTGCGTCCGGCCGGGCTGTTCGGCGAGCGCGCCATCGAACGGGTTTGAGGAGAGTCGAGCATGTTGTATCGAGAAGCTGGCCAGTTCAGCCTGCGTTATGCCGATGACCGTCGGTTTTTCCGCCTGCGCCAGGCTCGCCTGGGGCTGGCAGCCTTGCTGGTATTCGCCTTCGTCGGCATGCCACTGTTGGGCAATGACTACTGGTTCAGCGCCATCCTGATTCCTTTTCTGGTGCTATCGCTGGCAGGGCTCGGGTTGAACCTGCTGACCGGCTATGCTGGGCAATTGTCACTGGGGTCGGCGGCCTTCATGGCAGTGGGCGCCTTCGCCGCCTACAACTTCGAGTTGCGCGTGGCGGGCCTGCCACTGCTCGCCAGCCTGCTGCTCGGCGGCCTGGTGGCGGCGCTGGTGGCGATCATCTTCGGCCTGCCGAGCCTGCGCATCAAGGGCTTCTACCTGTTGGTATCGACCCTGGCGGCGCAGTTCTTCGTGCAATGGGCGCTGACGCGTTTTAGCTGGTTCAGCAATGACAGCGCCTCCGGGGTGATCAGCGCACCGCCACTGATGGTGGCCGGCCATGACCTGTCGTCGCCGGCAGGGCGCTACCTGCTGACGCTTGCAGTGGTCAGTGCGCTGTTCTGGCTGGGCGCCAACCTGGCACGCAGCGAGCTGGGGCGCAACTGGATGGCGGTGCGCGACATGGATACCGCTGCTGCGGTGATCGGCATTCCCTTGCTCAAGACCAAGCTGCTGGCGTTCGCCATCAGCGGCTTCTTGCTCGGCATCGCCGGTTCGCTCTGGGCTTTCACCTACCTGGGTACGGTGGAGCCGCATGGCTTCGACCTGAATCGTTCGTTTCAGATCCTGTTCATCATCATCATCGGCGGCCTGGGCAGCATCCTCGGCAACTTCCTCGGCGCCGCCTTCATCGTGCTGTTCCCCATCCTGCTGTCGAACCTGGCTGCGCTGTTGCCGGCCGGGCTGATCGACGCCGGGCAGGTAGAGAACCTGCAGAAGATCGTCTTCGGCACGTTGATCATCGTTTTCCTGATCAAGGAACCGGAGGGCCTGGCGCGCCTCTGGCAACGTTTTCGCGAGCGCGCACGGCGTTGGCCATTGCGCTACTGAGCGAACCCTCGAAGCGGGCGGGCAGCCGCCCGCGCCCCAAACATTGCCCACTGATTTGCAAAGGATAAACACGATGTCGACCCGATCCGTCCTCGGCCGCCTGGCGCTGGCCGTGAGTCTCGCTGCGGGTGCACTCAACGTGCACGCGGCTAACGAACAATACTTTCCTCTGCAGAGCTACCGCGTCGGCCCCTATGCCGCCGGGGGTACCGGCTTCTTTGGCGGCTTCATCGATTACCTCAAGTACGTCAACGCCAACGGCGGCGTGAATGGCGTCAAGCTGACCTGGAGCGAGTGCGAAACCGAATACGTGGTGGAGAAGGGCGTGGAGTGCTATGAGCGCCTCAAGGGTGGCCTCAACGGCGCGCCGGCTGCCGCCACCAACCCGCTGTCGGTGGGCATTGCTTACGCCACCCTGGATCGCTCGACGGCTGACAAGCTGCCGCTGATCACCATCAACCACGGGCGCACCGACTCCACCGATGGCAGCGTGTTTCCCTATGTTTTCCCGCTGCAACTGAACCCCTATTCGGAGGTGTCGGCCATCGTCAACTGGATCGCCCAGCAAGCCGGCGGCGAGCAGGGCCTGAAGGGCAAGAAGATCGCCACCTTGTACCATGGCTCGCCCTACGGCAAGGAAACCAACGAGGTGCTGCAGACTCTGGCCGACAAGTACGGTTTCGAGCTTACCCTGCTGGAAGTGCCGCACCCGGGCAACGAACAGCAGTCGCAGTGGCTGAATATTCGCCGGCTCAAGCCGGACTGGGTGATCCTGCGTGGTTGGGGCGTGATGAACCCTGTGGCGCTGAAGACCGCGCAGAAGGTCGGTTTCCCCGCTGATCACATCATCGGCAACATCTGGAGCAACTCGGAAGAGGATGCAGCACCGGCCGGCGCCGCCGCCAAGGGTTTCATCTCCATCACCACGCACCCGTCCGGCACCGGCTTCCCGGTGCTGCAGGGCATCAAGCAGCAGGTGGTGGACAAGGGGCAGGGTGACCTGGCCGATCCCAAACGCTTCGGCACGGTGTACTACAACCTCGGGGTGGTCAACGGCATCCTCAACGTCGAGGCGCTGCGCCTGGCGCAGGAAAAGTTCGGTCAGCAGCCTCTGACTGGCGAGCAGGTGCGCTGGGGCTTCGAGCACCTCAACCTGGACGACGCACGCCTGCAGGCCCTCGGCGCCCAGGGCCTGGTGCAGCCGCTGAAACTGTCGTGCTCCGACCACGAAGGTGGCGGTGCGGTGCGTTTCCAGCAGTGGGACGGGCAGAAGTGGAACCTTATCAGCGACTGGGTGCAGGCCGACCGCGCGTTGCTGCGGCCGATCATTGAGGCGTCATCGCACACTTACGCCAAGGAGAAGGGCATCACCCCGCGCGATTGCAGCCAGGAAGGCTGATGGAGCAGGGCTGGCCGAGGCGAATGCCTCGGCCAGTTCGTTCCCTCAAGCATTTATCGTAGAGCGCCTAGCCAAGCTTGAACAAGCGTTGGGCATTACTACTGAAGAACTTCTCCACCACCTCGTCCTTGAGCCCCAGGCGCTGGGCGTCCTCGATGCTCTGGCGGATCGGGCGGAACGTGTAGGACGATCCGAACAGCAATTGCTCGGCGAGGAAACCGTTGGCCGCCTGTACGTAGCCCTCGCTGCCGGGCAGGAACAGGTACATATCCGGCACCAGGTGGATGTTCTCGTAGCGGAAGGCCAGGCCGATTGCCTGTTGCACGTTGGGCCAGTAGCCGTGGTAGACCACGATCCTGAGATCAGGAAAGGCGCGGCCTACAGCGGCCAGGCGCGCAGGGTCGTTGTAGCTTGGGTCCGGCGTGGTCGGGCCGCTCATCAGAAACAGCGGGATGCCACGCTTTTGCAGGTGTTCGTAGATCGGCCAGTACAGCGTATCGTCGGGGTGTCGCGCCGGCTCGGCGAAACCGGGTTCCAGGTCGATGCCGGCGAGGCCGAGTACATCGATGGCGCGGTCGATTTCCTTCAGCGCGGCGTCTATTCCCTGCTGGGCCGGCTCCACCGCGCCGATGCCGAGCAGTTCGGCATGGCCATGGACGATGCCGTGGATCGTATCGTTGGGCAGGTGCTGGCTCGGTGTGTGGCGGCCGACCACAACGGCCTTGTGCAGGCCCGCCTCGCGTACTTCGGCCAGGAAGCCTTCGGGCGTCAGCGAGCGCTCGAAGTGATCGTCCGCGCCACGGGTGCCGACGCGGCGATTGAGCCAACGGGCAACGTCATGTTCGGGCGAGCCGGGTACGCCACCGAAGAAGGGGTGCAGGTAGGCTGGGCGACAGCGCAGGTCGATGACCTTCATGCGACTTTCTCCTTGCCGGCACGCACGTCGAACGCACCACCGGTGAAGGCACCTTCGACGGTGACCTTGACCTTGCCGGGTAGCAGCGGGAACACCAGTTCGGCAAAGCGATAGGCTTCTTCCAGGTGGGGGTAACCGGATAGCACGAAACTGTCGACACCAAGGTCGGCGTATTCCAGCAGGCGTGCGGCGACCGTTTCCGCATCGCCCACCAGCGCGGTGCCGGCGCCGCCGCGTACCAGGCCGACACCGGCCCAGAGGTTGGGCGCGACCTCCAGTTTATTGCGCTCGCCACCGTGCAGCGCGGCCATGCGGCGCTGGCCCTCGGAGTCCATCTTGGCGTAGTTGGCCTGGGCGGCGGCGATGGTGGCATCGTCCAGATGACTGATCAGCTCGTCGGCGGCGGCCCAGGCCTTCTCGCTGGTTTCGCGCACGATCACATGCAGGCGCACACCGAAGCGCACCGTGCGCCCGAGCTTGGCGGCGCGAGCGCGCACGTCGGCGATCTTTTCGGCCACGGCGGCGGGTGGCTCGCCCCAGGTCAGGTAGGCATCGACGTGCTTGGCCGCCAGTTCGTGGGCGGCAGCGGAGGAGCCGCCGAAATACAGCGGCGGGTAGGGCTTCTGCACCGATTCGAAGAAGTTCTGCGCGCCGCGCACCTTGAGGTGTGTGCCGTCGAAATCGACCTTCTCGCCCTGCAACAGGCGGCGCCAGATGCTGAGAAATTCGTCAGAGGCGGCGTAGCGCTCGTCGTGGGCGAGGAAGACACCATCGGCCTCCAGCTCGGTGGCGTCGCCGCCTGGCACCACGTTGAGCAGCAGGCGCCCACCGCTGGCTTGATCCAGGCTGGCGGCCTGGCGTGCGGAAGCTGTGGGATTGCCCAGCGAGGTGCGCAGTGCCACCAGCAGCTTGATGCGCTGGGTGACTGGCACCAGGCTGGCAGCGGTGACCCAGGGATCCAGGCAACTCGCACCGGTGGGAATCAGCAAACCGTCATAGCCGAGCTGGTCGGCTGCCACGGCGATCTGCCGCATGTAGGCGTTGGTGGCGGGGCGGCCACTGGCGGAGTGACCGATGTAGCGGGTGTCGCCCGATGTGGGCAAGAACCAGAAGATATCCAGGCTCATGGGAATCAATCCTTGTGCGGTTGGGCGTCTGGAAGGGCCTGAGGTTCCCGCTCGGAAGCGCACGTGCGGGCAGGCCTTGCGTGTTCGTTATCAGATTGACAATTGCACGGCCCGATCGGGATGGACCTGCGTCTGCGGCCGGCGTCGATTGACCACCAGCTCACCGATGGCGATCAGCCGCGCGCGGGTGATGTTGCGGCTCAGGCCCAGCAGGCTGGCCGTGTGCACCTGGTTGTAGTGGCAGAAGCGATAGGCCGCGCGCAGCAGGCTGTCCTCGACCTTCTCGTGCAAGCCACCGGCTTGCTCCTCGAACAAGCGGTGGAAGGCACGCAGCAATTGCTCGTCGGCGTTCTCCACGGGCAAGAGCTGTGGCTGTTCCTGGCGCTCGATGCGCAGGTGCGACAGGCGCAGGTCGTCGTCCTGCACCAGGCCGTTGCGGCACACCAGCAGGGTGTGGTGGATGACGTTCTCCAGCTCGCGGATGTTGCCCGGCCAGTCGTAGCTCACCAACTTGCGCTCGGCCTCGGGGGACAGGCGTACTTCGCCGTAACCCAGGCGGTTGCAGTAGGTTTTGATGAAGTGGCGGGTCAGCGGCAGGATGTCGCCTGGACGTTCGCGCAGCGGGTAGAGCTGCAGACTGACGACGTTGAGTCGGTAGTAGAGGTCCTCGCGGAAGTTGCCGGCGCCGATGGCCTTGTCCAGTTGCACGTTGGTGGCGGCGACCACGCGCACGTTGATCGGGATGCTCTTGCGCGAGCCCAGGCGTACCACCTCGCGCTCCTGCAACACGCGCAGCAGCTTGACCTGGATGGCCATGGGCAGGTCGCCTATTTCGTCGAGGAACAGCGTGCCGCCATTGGCCTCCTCGAACCAGCCGGCCTTGGCCGCCAGGGCGCCGGTGAAGGCGCCTTTCTCGTGGCCGAACAGTTCTGCCTCCACCAGCGATTCGGAGAAGGCTCCGCAGTTGACCGCGACGAAGGGGCCGTTGCGCCGGCCACTGAGGTTGTGGATATGGCGTGCAACCAACTCCTTGCCTGTGCCGGTCTCACCGATGATCAGGACGCTGGCCTCGCTGGGGGCGACCTGTTGCAAGTGGGCGAGCAGCGCCTGCGATCTAGGGTCTTCGAAGACCTGTGCGGTCGCCCGGATCGAGGTAGCCAGTGTCGGCGAAGGGGGGAGAGTCAGCAGTTGCATGGGAATCCCTATGAATAGAAGGTGGGCGTAGGCCGCGTCTGGTTCAGCGCCCACTCACCCAGCTCATGGAGCTTGTAGTCCAGTGGGTCGTGCAGGCTCTGGGTGCGCAGATTGCGCCAGTAACGGTCGAAGCGGAGCGAGGCGTGGGTGGCGCGCGCGCCGATCACTTCGAACAGCCGGTTGCAGATGTCCAGGCCGGTGCGCACCGCCGCTACCTTGGCGGTGGCTATGGCCAGCGCCAGTTGTGCGCGCTCTTCGGCACCCAGGGCGTGTTCCTTGTGCCAGGCGGCATCGAGCTGCTCGGCAGCACGCTCCACCAGCAGGCGCACGCCTTCCAAACCGACCCAGAATTCGCCGTAATGGCGCAGGATGTAAGGGTCTTCGCTGACGTGCTGGGCTTTGGAGCGGAACCACGGGCGCCCCTCCTTGAGGGTATACTGGCGTGCGTCTTCCAGGGCGCCTTCGGTGATGCCAAGGAAGATGTAGGCAAAATGCAGTTGGGCGATCAGCGGGCGCAGGCACGCGAACGGCGTACTCAGCGGGCCAGGATCGAGCAGCAGTTCGTTCGCCTCCACGCGTACGCGTTCGAAGGTGGCGCTGCCGCTGTCGGTCTGGCGTTGGCCCATGTTGTTCCAGTCGCTGTGCAGGGTGATGCCGGTGCGTGCGCTGGGAATCGCGGCAATCAGCAGCTTGCCCCCGACACCCTCGTCGATCGCCGACGCGATCAGCATTTCTGAATCGCTGGCACCGGAGCAGAAGCTCTTCTTACCGGAGAACTCGAACCAGCCATCGTAGCGCTTGAGCACGGTACGGGTGTCCAGCGGGTTGAGGGCATTGCCCCAGAACCAGTTCTTGCGCGCGGTCTGCTCGAACCAGGGTTGCCACTGATCCGGTCGGGAAAACAGGCGTACGGTCGCCAGCATCAGGTGCTGGAAGCCGAAGACGTGGGCGATGGAGCTGTCGACCTTGGCGAACTCGCGTACCACGCCGAAGGTTTCGCTCCAGCTGGCACCGAGGCCGCCGAACTCAGTCGGGATACTCAGGGCCAGCAGACCGCTCTGACGGATGGCATCGCGCTGTTGCTTGGGCGTGCCACCGGCCTCGTCGCGCTCGACGGCAGTCTCGGCGAACTCTGCTGCCAGCCGGCGGGCGGACTGCAGAGGGCTGAGCACGGTGTGTTGCTGATGGGTTCTCATGCGTCCGCGCTCCTCAGGCAATTTTGCGCAGGGCATGCGCCCGATTGCTGAACACGCCAGCGGCGCGCTCGGCCGCCAGCTCGACACGTGCCTGTAACGCCGGGCTGACGATGCGGTAGTCGGCGAAATCGGCTTCGCTGGCGTAGACGCCGATGGGCAGGGTCAGCGACTGGAAGAAGCTCAGCAGCGGGCGCAACTGGTGATCGAGCACCAGAGCATGGCGTTCGCTGCCACCGGTGGCGGCGAGCAGCACTGGGGTGTCTATCAGTGCGTCCTGGCCGATCAGGTCGAACAGGTGCTTGAACAGCCCCGGGTAGGTGCCGCGATAGACCGGCGTGGCGACGATCAACAGGTCGGCGGATTCGATCTGTTGCAGCTCGTGTTCGACGGTTTCCGGCAACTCCTTGCGCCACAACGCGCTGCCTAGCGGGCGGGCAATGTTGCCCAACTCGATCAGGTGCGTATCGATGTTCAGATGCTGGCCTATCTCACTGACGATGGCTTCGGTCAAGGCCAGGGTGCGCGAGGGGCGGGCGGTGCCGCCAGAGACGGCAACGACTTTCAGTGGGGTGCTCATCCGGTAAGTTCCTGTAGGGCTGTTGGTGTGGACACAAGCCCTTGAGCAAGCCCTGTACCAAGAGCAGAACCCACGTAAAAACTGGGCCACAGGCCTGATGACACAAACAGGCCTGTTGCCCTGGCGGAAGGTTTGTTGAATTGCTGTTGCCGGACGAACAGATGGTCGCCTGTTGCTCTGGCAACAGTGGCGGCAGCAGCAGCGGGTCGAGGGTTGACGGGTGTGGGAATAGGCATGTCGACACCTGAAGCGGGATCGAGGCGCTGGATGCGTCCCGGAAAGCTCTCTTATAGAGATATTTCGCTATTTCTAAAAAGAATAATAATAAATATTTATATCAGATTAGGTTATATAGTGGCTTGTAACGCTGTCTGGACTTGACCTCGTCAGGCAGTGGCCAGATGAAATATACGGGGGGCTGAGAAGTGGGGCGGTACTGTTAATGGGTGAACAGTGGGCTTGTTCCTGCCCGGCCATTCGACTTGTTTCCCTAAATCGGGAAATGGCTGGTGCTTGCCAGGGGGCACGGTTATATCCCACTTCTGGAACTATCGTGCTGTTTCAAGCAATCGATTTTGTCATTTTACGATCCCTCTGCAAGCACCATTGAGCTGCATAAATCAAAGGTTCCAGGGCGCGTCGGGATTTCTCGCAAAAAGCAATGCTGGCGCGTTGACTCTCCCCTTAGGGGGAGACTTTAGACTCCCGGCCCTCGATATATCTGGCCTGAAAACAGCATTTTTTGGCCCGATGAATTTATTCATTCAATGCGGCTTTTGTAGGGAAACAATCAATGAACAATCCCTTGGAATTGGACAGCGTTATCAGCAGTACACAGGAGATTCTTGCGCAGTTGCTGGTGTTGGACCGGGCCGACGTGGCAGAGCACAGCAGTATCGTTGACGACCTCGGCGCCGACTCGCTGGACATCGTCGACCTGAGCTTCCAGTTGGGCCGTCAGTACGGTTGCACCTTGCCGAAAACCAGCGTGCTGGATCACGCGGTAGCGGTGTTCGGCGACGCCACCCGGTTTGTCGAAAAAGGCCGAATCACGCAGGACGGCGTGGCCTTGCTGGAACAGAGCCTCAGCGCTTATGCGCCGGGCCAGTTGCACGCGGGCATGCAGCCGGGCGATGTCTTCTCGGCCACCACCGTGCGTAACTGGGCGCAGCAATGCCATAACGTTTTCAACTACCTCCCCGAGACCTGCCCTGAGTGTGGCGCGGTGCATGCCCAACTCAATGAACGCAAACAAGTGGTGTGTGGCGGTTGCAGTGCTCGTCTGACCCCTCTGGACGGTGACTCGATCTCGCGTCTGTTGGTTGAGCAGTACGCAGCCACCCAGTTGAAGGCTTCGGTGTAGGGGTTGCCTTGATGCAGGCCCGAGAGGTTCTGGTCACCGGCTATGGCCTGGTGGCTCCCACGGCACTGGATGCAGCCTCGCTGTTCACGACGATCAGCGAAAACCGTTCCTGCATTCGCCAGCACCCGGCGTTTGTCGAACTGGGCTTTGCGAGCCCGGCGGCCGGGTTTATCGATGAGCAACAATGGCAGGTGATCGCTGCGGCCTTTCCGGGTGATCTGCAGACCACCTCCCGCCAGGAATGGCTGGCGCATTACGTGGCCCGTCAGGCGTTGGCCCATGCCGGGTTGGCCGACGGCGCATTTGCCCGGGTCGCCAGCGGTATTTTCGTCGGGGCCAATAAATACTGCATGAGCGGTGATTTGCGGGACGCCAGCCGTTACATGGACGATCAGGGGCGGGTCGATCTTGACCAGTACCTGGATAACCACACCCTCAGCGGTGGGGCGTTCGCTCGGCGGGTTGATCAGCAAACCCGCCATCTCGCCGAATGGCTGGGTGTACGTGACCATATCTCCACACATTCCGATGCCTGTGCCGCTGGCACCATGGCCATCGGCAGCGCCTATCGAGCGATCGCCCGTGGCGAGATCGACCTGGCGTTGTGTGGCGCGGTGGAGTTGATGGCCCATGAATTGTCCTACTACAGCTTTGATGGGCTGGGCGCACTGTGCCAGCGAGTGGACTTTTCCCCACAAGAACAGAGCCGGCCGTTCATGCCAGACCGCTGCGGTTTTGTGCTGAGTGAAGGGGCGGCGCTGTTGGTGCTGGAATCCCGCGAGCATGCCGAGCGTCGTCAGGCCCGCTCGCTGGGCCGGGTGCTGGGTTACGCGAATCTGTGCGAGGCAGAGAAAATCACCTCCAGCAGCCGCGATGGCAGCAAGTACGCCGCCTGCATGACCGCGGCCCTGGCCGATGCCGAACTGCCCAGTGCGGCTGTGGACCATGTGAATGTTCACGGTACGTCGACACAGGCCAATGACCGTTGCGAGGCCCTGGGCATGGCGCAGGTGTTCGGCGAAACCCTGGAGCAGATGACGTTCACCGCCAACAAATCTGCCGTAGGGCATTCGTTGGCCGGCAGTGGTGCCATTGAGGCGGTGCTGTCGTTGATGAGCATTCAGTTGGGCGTGGCTTTGCCGACCCTCAATTTTCAGCCGGAAAAATCCGAATTTCCGGAGTTGAAATTCCTTTGCGAACCGTTGCAGCAACCGATCAATGTCGTGCTCTCAAACTCCTTCGGGTTTGGTGGCGTGAACAGTTCGTTGGTGCTGGGCAGGGCATGACATGACCAGATCCAATTCAACTGCTGTTTATATCACTGCAGCGTCGGTACTCAACGCCGCCGGTACTGAATGTGCGCCTCGTGACAGTCAACCTCAGGCCGCGCAACCGCTGGATTTCGACCCGGCACGCCTGGCCCGTTGCGTCGCAGCGCCCGCCTTGCCGGCTGGTGTGTATGACCGCAAATTGTCCCGCAGCCTCGAGCCTCAGGGCGCGCGCCTGCTGTATTGCGCCGGCCGCCTCGCCGAGGCCTTGCGTGAGCTGGAACTGCCCGATGAGCGGATCGCATTGACCGCTGCCATTCCGGAAGTGGATGGCCCCAGCTCGTGCTGGGATGCAGTGCAGGCCATTGGCGCACAACCGGCGGATCTGTTGGCGCAATTCTTTGCCCACACACCGCCGCTGCATGCGCTGATGATGCTCAACAGCAGCGTCATGGCCCACGCGGCTGAGGCCTTGCATTGCAAGGGCCCCATGGGCGGTTTTTGCTCCCAGGGCAATGCAGGACTGGATGCTTTGATGGAGGCCGCCGCCCATCTGAGCGAAGGCCGTGCCGATGCTGCCGTCGTCGTCAGTAGCAGCCCGAACATCACCCCGGCGTTGTACCTGCGTGACGCTACACACCCACCTGTGAACCCCGGCCCGTGGGTTTTCGGCGAAGGTGCTGCGGCACTGTTGCTGACGACCATGCCGGGCCGCGGTGCTCAATCTGCGTTGCGCATTGCCGGGTTTGCCCGTGGTTACAGCGCGCAACCCGAGCGTGGGCTGGCGGTTGGTCGCGACGTCATCGAGCGTGCTTTGAGCAACGAAAAACTATGCCTCAGCGATGTCGGGCAAGTCGTCGCCGATGCACAGGACCCGCAGATTGCCGCGTTGTTCACCCTATCGGGGCACACCCTCGAACACTCCAAGGCGTTGGTAGGTGACTTGGGCGCCAGTGCCTTGCTCAGCGAAATCGCTGTGACCTGGGCACTGGATTGCAGCCGTTACACGCTGTTGCTCGAACATAGCCGAGGTGGGCATTGGGGCGCGGTGCTGCTGGCCAGAACGTCGTCGGACACAGAGACTATGGAGAGTTACCCATGAGCCCCAGACGGATCGTGATCACGGGCATGGGCGCTGTCACCGGCTTCGGTTTCGAGTGGCAGTCCATGTGGCAAAGAATGTTGGCCGGCGAGCATTGCATTCGGCCATGGCAACCGGAAGGCGTCGAGGCGGGTGCGTTCCCTGTGCGTTACGCAGCACCCGTGGATATGGGCTTGATGCCGGCACACTTGAAAGACCATCCTGCCTGGGGATTGTCGCTGGAAAAACGCACCCGTTTTGGTTGGGTCGCGGCCACCCAAGCCATTTCCGACAGTGGCCTGAGCCCCGAACAGTTGCGTGGCGCGGCGGTATTGTCAGCGTCCGGCGCACCTGCTCATCGTTTGCAGGACATGCTGCTCAGCCTGGCGGATGACCCGGCGCAGGCACCGTCCTGGGCTCAATTGATGGCGCGACAGGCGCAGGTCGATCCTGACAGTTCACTGTGTCAGAGCAACGACCGCCTTGCGCGGGTGATTGCCGATGGCATCGGCAGTGAAGGCCCGGTGATCAATATCAGCAGCGCTTGCGCGGGAGCATCCCAGGCCATCGGCAATGCATTCCAGATGATCCGTCGCGGCGAGGTCGAGCTGGCCATTGCCGGGGGCGCCGATTCGGTGCTGAGCCTGGACACCATGACCGCGCTGTATCTGCTCGGCGCCGCCAGCAGCGAGCAGCGTTGGGGCACCGAACTGTGTCGGCCGTTCGACCGCCATCGCAGTGGCTTGATTGCGGGTGAAGGCGGTGGTTTTGTCGTGCTCGAAACCCTCGAACGGGCGCTCGCCCGAGGGGCAACGCCGTACGCCGAAGTGCTGGGTTTCGGCAGCAGCCTGGATGCCTACAAAATCACCGCACCCGACCCGCAGGGCCGGGGAGCGGTGCTGGCGATGCAGGCGGCCCTGACAGATGCCGGGCTGGAGCCGCAACAGGTCGATCTGATCAATGCCCACGGTACGTCGACACCGCTCAACGATGCCGCCGAAACCCTGGCGATCAAGACCCTGTTCGCCGAGCGCGAACATTATCGGCGGTTGCTGGTGACGGCCAACAAATCCCAGTTCGGCCACCTGATTGCGGCCGCCGGAGCACCAGAGTTCATGCTCACGGCCCTGGCCTGCCGGGATGATCGGGTCACGCCGACCCTGAACCTGCATGATGCCGATGAACAATGCGACCTCGACTACTGCGCCCATCAAGCGGTCAAGCGCAAGGTCGACGTTGCCCTGAGCAACTCCTTCGGTTTCGGCGGCCTCAACACTTCACTGGCGCTGGGCAAGTACCGGGAGGCACCGCGATGAAACAGGCGGTCGCGATTGCCGGTGCGGGTTGCGTGTTGCCCAGCGGCTGGGGTGTCGAATCTTTCTGGGCGGCTGCGAACGAGGGGCGCAGTGCAATTACGGCGCTGAACGCCCGAAGGTTCAGCAGCGAACGCGTGGTGGCGTTCGGGCAAATTCAGGATCAGGACCACCAACGCAGCCGACAAGACCTTGCGCAAAACCTTCAGCGTTACTGCACGCCGGCAGTGATCTGGGGTGTCAGCGCGGTACGTCAGGCGTTGGCAGAAGCAGGCCTGGCCGATGAGCAGGCGGATGTCCGTTTCGGTTTGTATTGCTGTCAGGGCGGCTACACCCATCCGTCTCTGGAATCCTATGCCGAGTTGTTGCTCGGCTGTCGGCAGGACGGCGTCGCCGACATGGCGGCGTTCGCCAAACGGATCCTGCAAGACCGTGCCCAGGACCCTTTTCTGGTGCTCAAAGGCTTGAGCAACTGCTTGCTCGGTGTCACCAGCCTGGCGCTGAAACTGGTGGGTGAGTGCAACGCCTATATGCAAGGTGTCGCCGGCAACCTGGCAGCCTTGCGTGAGGCTACGGCCGCTTTGCAGGATGGCCGAATCGACGCGGCAATCGTTGTCGGTGCGGGCAGCGAACTGGACGCCCTGGCGCTGTCCGGGTTGGTCCAGGCGGGGGTCATCAGCGCCAACGGCTCGAACACTCTGCTGCCGTTTGACCTTCGGGGCACCGGCGGCATTGCCGGGGAGGGCGCGGCAGCATTGGTGCTGCGCCGTCGCGAAGACCTGCCGGCCGGTCCTCAGGTGTGCCTCGCCGACATGACGGCCCATGCCACCCTCGGTCGCTTGAGCCTGCCCGACAGCCCAACCGATCTATTGGTGTGCAGCGGCACCGGCGATGCGCACAAAGACCGCGTGTTGTGCCAGACGCTGGCCCTTGCGCGCGCCTCGCACATCACCAGCGGGTTGGCGATAAACGGCATTCTCAGCGCAGCGCCGAGCCTGGTGGATCTGATGCTTGCGCGTTGCGCATTACAGGCCCAAAGCGTGCCGCCGATTGCCGGTTTGCAGCAGCCAGTGGCAAACCTGCCGTTTATTCAGGGCGCGCCCCACGCCGCGAGCCTTGAGCATTGCCTGGTGCTGAACCGCGACGACAACGGATTCAGCGCCGCCTATCAAGTGCTCTACAGCGCAAAGGTCACTCAAGACTGACGCTGACTACCGCCTATTTTTTACTTTCAGGGATATGACAGTCATGGATTATCGCGATTTCGTTCGGCCCAAATTCGTCGGCTTGCTCCAGGCACTGGGCCTGGAGTGTGAGTTTCAGCGCGCCCTCGGTAGCCAGTTGTTCTACCGCAACCCCAAGGGCGACATGGTCACGGTCACCGACTTTCTCGGCGGTTATGGTGCGGCACTGTTCGGCCACAACGACCCACAGTTTGTCGATCAGCTCTGTGCGCTGCTGCGCAGTGACGTGCCGTTCAACGCACAAATGTCGATCCGCGGTGCGGCCGGGCAATTGGGGCGAGAGCTCAGCGACGCCTTCAATCGCGAACTGAAGAACACCGAACGTTACATTTCGACTTTCTCCAACAGTGGCGCGGAGGCGGTGGAAATTGCCGTCAAGCACGCGGAGTTCCGTCGCCAGAAGAGCCTGCAAAAGCAATTCGACGACATCGATTTCACCCTGGCCAGCCTGACCGCCAGCGAACGCGCCTACCGCGAGCTGGATGTGGCCGACCTCGACCTGCCTGCAGGTGTCCTGCCGGCTACCCTGAACAGCGTGACTTTGCGTCAGGTGGTTGAAGCCGTTCGGCAACACAACCTGGCGCAGTTGCACATCGAACCGGTATTCATCGCCCTGCGCGGCAGCTTCCACGGCAAATTGGTCAATACCGTGCAACTGACCTATGGCCGCCAGTACCGCGCGCCGTTTGCCCGTTTTGGTCTGAACGTCGAGTTCATCGACCCCCAGCAGCCCCATCAGTTGCAGGAATTGCCGGCCCGGCACACGCACCATTGGCTGAGCCTGCAATGGGACGGCGAACACCTGAACGTGCTGAAACTGCCGTTCAGCGCGATTACCGCCGTGTTGATGGAGCCGATTCAGGGCGAAGGCGGTATCAACGAGTTCGCGGCCGAGTTCTACCTGGGGCTGCGCAAGCTTTGTAACGAGCAACAATGCCCGCTGGTCATCGATGAAGTGCAGTCAGGTTTTGGTCGCGCCGGGACGTTTCTTGCCAGCAGCCAGTTCAACCTGCAAGGCGACTACTACTGCCTGTCCAAGGCCCTCGGCGGCGGCTTGATGAAAATCGCCGCGACGGTGATCCGCAGCAGCCACTACGAAGGCGAGTTCAGCTACATCCACAGCTCGACCTTCGCCGAGGACGATCCGTCCTGCCATATCGCGCTGTCGGCATTGCGCCGGTTGTTCGCCAATGACGACGCGATGCTCAAAGACATACGCACCAAGGGCGCCTACCTCAAAGCCTCGCTCAATGAACTGAAGATGGCCTATCCGGATGTGATCGCCGACGTGCGCGGGCGCGGCTTGCTGGTGGGTTTGGAATTGCACGACCTGAGTGTCAGCAGCTCGCTGGTACAGGCGTCGGCCCAGTACAACGATGCCTTGGGTTACTTGATCGCCGGCTACCTGTTGCAATTCGAAGCGTTGCGGGTAGCACCGTCGGGCAGCAACTCCAACGTGATTCGCCTGGAGCCGCCAGCCTGTATCACCCTGAGCGAAATCGACGGGCTGATCGGTGCCTTGCAACGGGTCTGTGACATGCTGCGCCGTGGCGATGCGTTGCCGTTGGCGGCGGGTATCTGCGCGGACTCGATTCCCGCCGTGCCAGCCCGTCAGGACGATTTTCGGATGGCCGAGCCCGTTGAAAACATCGATGCCAAGGTCGAAGTCGTCGCCCGGGTAGCGTTCATCAACCACCTGATCGATGCCGATATCCTCGGTGACGTCGATCCCTCGCTGGCAGCCCTGAGCCCGGAACAGAAACGCACGTTCATCAACCGCACCAAGCCTGAACGCCGCGCTGCGCCAGTCGGCCCGGTGATCATTCGGTCGCGCCTGGGCATGGCGGTGGAGTTCACGTTGTACCCGCTGTGCATGGATTCGGATGCCATGGCCGAGTACATCCTCAGCGGTGACCTGGACAGCATTCGCGAAGAAGTCGGCAGGCGTGTCACCGATGCCCGCGCCGATGGCTGCAGCATCGCCGGCCTCGGGATGTACACCTCGATCGTCACCAACAATTGTCAGGCGCTGAAGATTGCCGACATGGCGCTGACGTCCGGCAATGCCCTGACCATCGGCATGGGGCTCGAAGCCATCGAGCAAGGCTGTGTACAGCAAGGCCTGGCACTGCGCGAGCAAACCGCTGCCGTTGTTGGTGCCGCCGGTAACGTTGCCTCGACCTATGCCTCGGTGCTGTCCGCCACCGTCGATCACCTGATTCTGATTGGCAGCGGTCGTGACGGCTCGGTTCGGCGCCTGGAGAAAACTGCCCAACTGATTTACGCCGACGCGGCCCGTTCGATCCTCAAGGGCACAGCCGAACACGACCGGTTGGCGCAGCGACTGCTGAGCCTTGATGGTTTTTGTGACTTGTTGCGCTCACATGGACAAAAAGCCGACCTCGGTTTGCACATCGCCCGTCTGGTGGATGAGCGCCTTGGCGCGAACGCCTTCATCACGGTCACCAACGATCTCGACGCCCTCAAGGGCGCACGGGTTGTCCTGTGCGCGGCCAATGCGCCTCAGCCATTCCTCGGCGCCGAACATTTCGCCGAGCGCAGCGTGATTTGCGATATCGCCGTGCCGCTGAACGTTCATCAAGACATGCCGAGCCAACGCGAAGACGTGCTCTACATGCACGGCGGCATCGTCCAGACGCCGTTCGACGACGGCCTGGCGCCCAACGTGCGGGCATACCTGAAAAAAGGTCAGCTGTATGCGTGCATGGCCGAGTCGGTGTTGATGGGCTTGTCTGGCATGAGCCAGCACGGCTCCTACGGCGATATCAGCCGTGAGCAAGTTCAGCAGGTCCGCGCACTGGCCGCGACCCACGGCTTCACCCTCGCGCAATTCAAAACTCAAAACTCGCTTTAAGGAGCGGTCATGACTCAGAAAATAGCCGTCGTGACCGGCGGCAGTCGCGGCATTGGCAAGTCCGTCGTGCTGGCCCTGGCCGGCGCGGGTTATCAGGTTGCCTTCAGTTATGTCCGTGACGAGGCGTCAGCTGCTGCCTTGCAGGCACAGGTCGAAGGGCTCGGCCGGGAGTGCCTGGCTGTGCAGTGTGATGTCAAGGATGCGCAGAGCATTCAGGCGTTTTTTGAACGGGTCGAGCAGCGTTTCGAGCGTATCGACTTGTTGATCAACAACGCCGGTATTACCCGTGACGGTTTGCTCGCCGCGCAATCGTTGAGCGACATCACCGAGGTCATCCAGACCAACCTGATCGGCACGTTGTTGTGCTGTCAGCAGGTGCTGCCCTGCATGATGCGCCAACGCAGCGGGTGCATCGTCAACCTCAGTTCGGTGGCCGCGCAAAAGCCCGGCAAGGGCCAGAGCAACTACGCCGCGGCCAAAGGCGGTGTAGAAGCATTGACGCGCGCACTGGCGGTGGAGTTGGCGCCGCGCAACATCCGGGTCAACGCGGTGGCGCCCGGCATCGTCAGCACCGACATGAGCGAAGCCCTGGTCGGCGCCCATGAGCAGGAAATCCAGTCGCGGCTGTTGATCAAACGGTTCGCCCGGCCTGAAGAAATTGCCGACGCGGTGCTGTATCTGGCCGAGCGCGGCCTGTACGTCACGGGCGAAGTGTTGTCCGTCAACGGCGGATTGAAAATGCTATGAGCCAGGCACGCACGATTGTGATCACCGGCGCGGCCAATGGTATTGGCCGCGCCGTCGCGGAAAGTTTTGCAGCCCAGGCCGAGCACCTTTTGATCTTGCTTGATCGGGATCTGGCAACCTTGCAGAGGTGGGTCACCGAGGGCGAATTTGCCGCTCGCATCGAAACCCATCAAGCGAACATCGCCGATCTGGCCAGCCTGCAACTTCTGTTCAAGGGCCTGGCCAACCGGGTCGGCTTTGTCGATGTGCTGGTCAACAGCGCCGGGGTTTGCGACGAGAACGAGCCCGAAGACCTCGACAACTGGCACAAGGTGATTTCGATCAACCTCAACGGCACCTTTTACGTCACCTCGTTGTGCCTGCCACTGATGGCGGATGGTGGGCGGATCGTCAACATGTCGTCGATCCTCGGCCGAGCGGGCAAGGTCCGCAACACCGCTTACTGCGCCTCCAAGCACGGCATCATCGGCATGACCAAAGCCTTGGCGCTGGACCTGGCGCCACGGCGAATCACCGTCAATGCCATCCTGCCCGCCTGGATCGATACCCCGATGCTGCAAGGCGAATTGGCGGCTCAGGCGCGCATCGCCGGGATCACCCACGAGCAAATCCTGCGCAATGCCAAGAAGAAGTTGCCCCTGCGGCGCTTCATTCAGGGCGACGAAGTGGCGGCCATGGTCCGTTATCTGGCGAGCCCGCAGGCGAGTGGTGTCACAGCGCAAAGCCTGATGATCGACGGCGGTGCCGGGTTGGGAATGTAGCCATGGCTCGACTGGGATTGAACCGCGGCCTTTTGGCCGCGCTGGTCAGCCTCGGCTCGCCGGTAGCGATCGCCGAGTGGTTGCCGGAGCATCATGAAGCGGAGATCGGCGTTGCCACGGCCGTGCGTCTGCACGGTGACGACCAGGTCACGCAAAAGGCCGTGTACCTCAAGTTCAGCCTGGAGGATGCTTGGGACAGCGGCTACTACAAGGCCAAGGGCCGAGCCCGTTACGACTTCCGTTATGACGGCAACAACCCCTACAGTGCGCAAGCCCGGG
The DNA here is from genome assembly GCF_046557535.1 of Pseudomonas sp. S1(2024). Taxonomy (NCBI): domain Bacteria; kingdom Pseudomonadati; phylum Pseudomonadota; class Gammaproteobacteria; order Pseudomonadales; family Pseudomonadaceae; genus Pseudomonas; species Pseudomonas sp. S1(2024). Next base: position 24,321 of record NZ_JBKGFP010000067.1, on the reverse strand, counting down.
ACGATTACCGGGCGACCGCCGATTGGCGGCACCTTTACTGGGGGCTCTACGTTGGTGACGGCGAGCTGACGGTGGGCTGGCAGCAGGTGGTGTGGGGGCGTGCAGATGAATTACGGGTGCTCGATCAGATCAACCCGCTGGACTATCGCGAGGGGGTGATCGGTCTGTTGGAAGACAGCCGCATCGCGGTGCCGATGATTCGCCTGGTGCAGCCGGTCGCCGAGTGGGAGCTGGAAGCGCTGGTGATCACTGATTTCGTGAAAAACCAGGCGCCGGCCGTCGGCAGCGAGTTCGATGCACCGATTTTTGCCACACCCGATCCGCAGATGTTTGTGGTCGATTCGCGGCCCGGCTATGACGGTCACAGTGGCTTCGGTTATGGCGCCAGTGCCAACGGCCGGATCGGCACGGTGGATGTCAGCTTCGTTGCCCTCAACGCCCGCCAGCAGGACCCGGTTTACGCCGTCGAAGGCCAGACCGAAGAGGGCCTGATTCGCCTCGAACGGCAATTCCCGCGCTATTCCATGGGCGGCGCCAGTGTGGCCATCGATGCCGGCCACAGCATCGTGGTACGCAGTGAAGTCGCCTACTTCGACAATTGGCGCGTCACCAATCCTTACCGCGCTTACGGCAGCGACCAGACGGCGATGACCAAGTCGCTGCTGGGCGTCGATTACCTGTTGCGGGACTGGCTGATCTCGACGCAGTGGCAACATCAGCGGCTGCTCGACTGGCAGCCCGGCATGGTCCAGGACAAACGCGACGACCTGTTCACCGTGTCTGCCGAGGGCTCGCAGTTCCAGGATCGCCTCAAGACCCGTCTGGTTTTCGGCATGTCGCCGCCAGCGCAGGACGATAGCTTCGTTCAGGGGATCTTCACCTACAAACCGGTGGACTGGCTCAAGTTGGGGCTCGAAGTCGATGTGTTCTTCGGCAAGCCCGACCGCCAGTTCGGTGCTTACGCCAACCGCGATCAGGTGCGCTTGTCCGCGGGTTATCTGTTCTGACCACACCGGTGCCGGTGTGCGAACCACTCAAACAATGAAAAGGAAATCGCGATGTTGCCCATCTTCAAGACCCTGACTGTAAGCGCACTGTTGCTGAGCACCGCTGCCGCCATGGCAGCTGAAACACGCACGGCCGACGACATCATTCGCCAGGCCCGGGACCGCGATGACGGCAAGAGCTTCATGTCCCAGGTGTCCCTGATCCTGATCGACAAGCAAGGTAACAGCCGCATCCGCGAGTTCAGCTACCTGCAAAAGGATTACCCGGACAGCGACAAATTCACCATGTATTTCTCCGCGCCGAGTGATGTGCGTGACGTCGCCTTCCACATCGAAAACCCGCGCGAGGCCCTGGGCCTCGAAGACAGCCAATGGATGTATTTGCCGGTCAGCCGACAGACCCGAAGGATTTCCACCACCGACAAACGCGGGGCGTTCATGGGTAGCGACTACTCCTATGCCGACCTCGACAAGATTCGCGCCGAAGACTATCGCCAAACGCTGGTTGGCGAAGAGCAGTTGCAGGGCCGCGATTGCTACGTGATCGAGCGTGAGCCGGCGACGCCTGCCGTGCTGGCCAAGACCGGCTACAACAAGCTCAAGGTCTGGGTTGACAAGAAAAACTCACTGGTGCTGCGCCAGGACTTCTTCGATGTAAAAGGTGTGATGTTCAAGCAGATGCGCACTCTGAAGACTGAAACCATCGACCAGATCGACAGCATTACCTTCAGCGAAACCGAAGACTTCATCGCCGGTACGCGCTCTCAGCTGCGCTTCAACCAGTTGCAGTACAACGTCGCACTGGACGACCGCCTGTTCACGCAGACCGCGATCAAGCGTGGGCTGAAAGCCGGCGACTTGCCGGAATACGCCGTGTCTGCCCGCTAAGCGCCGCTCTCGATTCATCTGGAACCCTCATTCATGGAAAGATACCTGAACTTCGTCGAGCGCTATGCGCGGGCAATTGTGTTCGTGCTGGTGGCGATCACCGCCTACTTCACCTACACCCTCGGCGCGCTGATGTCGGACACCAATCCGTATCTGCTCAAGGACACTCACCCGGCGCGCAAGACGATCATTGATTTGCAGCGTGAGTTCACCGGCACATATGACTCGGTCATGGTGGCGCTGAGCAACCCCGAGAGTGTCTTCAACACCACGTCGCTGAACGCGCAGTTCGAGTTGTCCCAGGCCATACGCCGGCTGATGCTGGCGAACGATGAGGACCGTGTCGAACTGCAGCGCATCGTTGGCCTCCACAGTGGCGATCCCGATGCCCAGGCCTTGCTGGTGCAGATCCTCGCCGAAGGTTTTTCGCAGAACGATTACGCTGCCGCCAAAGCGCTGCGCGACCATGGGATTGCCCGGCACTGGGACAGCCACGACCTGCAGTTCCTGAGCTTTCTTGCCGAGCGGCTCAACCCGATCCAGGAAATGGCCTCGATGGCTGACCTGGAAAACATCAGCTTGAGTACCGATGGCGAGTTGTGGATCCACAAGACCCTGCACGCCCTGGATATGGACCCGAGCAAGGTCGAAGCGCAGATCATGGGCAACGAGCAGATGGTTGGTGGCGTCGTCTCGGCGGACAAGAAAGTCGCCATGGTCGTCGCCGAACTGGGCACCAAACAGGACGACGCTCAGGCCCAGTTGCGTGCCTATCACCAGGTCCGCGAGATCATCGCGAAGTACCAGGCCGCTCACCCGGAGTTCACCGATGAGGTGTTCATCGCCGGCATGCCGATCTTCATTGCGGCCCAGCAGGAAATCATCGATCACGACCTGGCGATGCTGTTCCCGATCGTGTTCCTGTTGGTGACCTCTCTGCTGGTTTTCTTCTTTCGCAAACCACTTGGCGTGGTGCTGCCGCTGTTCAATATCCTGTTCTGCACCATCTGGACCCTTGGCCTGATGGCGCTGCTGCGTGTGCCGATGGACTTGCTCACCAGTGTCTTGCCGGTGTTCCTGTTCACCATCTGTTGTGCCGATGCGATCCACGTCATGGCCGAGTATTACGAACAGCTCAATTCGGGCAAGTCTTTCCGCGAAGCCAACCGTGAAACCCAGCGCCTGATGGTCACGCCCGTAGTTCTGACAACGGTCACGACTATTGCGACGTTCTTGATTTCCACCACCAACAACATTGTCAGCATCCGCAACTTTGGCGTGTTCATGTCCATTGGCCTGACGGCGGCGTTGATCATCTCGTTGCTACTGATCCCGGCGTGGATTTCGATCTGGGGCAAAGATGCCGTCCCGCGCAAAGTGCAACTCAAAGAGTCGCTGATCTCCCACTATCTGGTGGTGTTCTGTGCCTGGCTGATTCGCTGGCGCAAGCCGGTATTGCTGGTGACCCTGCCGTTGTTGGCGATGATGACGGTGTTCACGTTCAAGGTGGATATCGAAGACTCGGGCATTGCCTACTTCAAGAAGGACAGCCCGGTGCGGATGTCTGACGAGTTCATCAACCGGGCCGGGGTCGCGGGTACGTCGCCGGGCTGGATCGCTTTCGACACCAAGACTCCGCGTGGCGCGCTGACCACTGAAACCGTGCAGTTCCTGGAACGTCTGGACCAGTTCATCAGGGCCCAGCCGAACGTGAGTTACACCTATTCGGTGGCGACCTACATCAAGCGCATGAATCTCGTGCTCAACGACATGAACCCTGCTTTCCTGCGGGTGCCGCAGGCGGTGGAGCAGGTGACGGTGGTCGATGATGACGGGAAACCGGAGACCTTCGATGTCGATGGCAACTCGCTCATCGAACAACACATCATGATGTTCGAGAACGGTGGCGGCACCGACTTGCAGAACGTGCTCAATGCCGATTACTCGAAGGCGGTGACGCTGTTCACCATGACCTCCTCTGTGGCGGGCGATTACCAGGCGATGCTCGATAAACTGGACGCCTGGCTGGCGATCAACAAACCGGCCAACCTGCAAGTCACCCATGCCGGTACGCCGTACATATGGACCGGGGTGTTGCAGGAAATCACCCAGGGTCAGGTGCTGAGCTTCTCGCTGGCGTTGCTGGCCGTGACCTTGATGATGATGTTCTGGCTCAAGTCAGTACGCCTGGGCATCCTCGGCATGCTGACGTTGCTGACCACGTCGGTGACGGTGTACGGCAGCATGTACCTGTTGGATATCGAGTTGAACATCGGTACCACACTGGTGACGTTCCTGGTGGTGGGCGTCGTGGATTACGCCGTTCACCTGCTGTCACGGATCAAGATGCTGGTGCAGAAGGGCGCCGAGATCGACGAGGCCATCCTGGCGGCCATGCAGGGCGTCGGGCGTTCGACGGTGGTCAATGTCGTGATCTTCTCGATGGGCTTTGTCGCGCTGCTGTTCTCCGCCTACAAACCCGTCATTGACCTGGGTGTACTGGTGATACTGGCGCTGTCATCCAGTGGCTTCATGACCATTTTGTTGGTCACGCTGATTTCGCCGTGGTTCTTTGCCTCGATTGTGCCGCAACCAGCAGTGCAAGAGGGCGAGCAGCCGCGGGGTGAGGCTGTGCCAGGCTAAATCGCTGGGGCGCCTGCGTGTTGAAAACGGCACGGGGCGCCATGGCCGTTCAGGGGCGGCGGTGCGGATTCAGCGGGCTTTTTCCAGGTGTTCGAACTGGCATTGCATCTGAGCCTCTTTGAGGCTCAGCTCAAACTCGACCAAGCCGTCATGCACTTTCTGCAACGCCTGGATCTGCCCCATCAATTCCTGCTTTTTGTTATCGATGGCCTGCATGGCCAGATCCCAGGGCAGCTCCTGGCCGCGATGATCCTGCAGAATGGCCTGCATTTCCTTGAGCTTGAAACCGAGTTGTTGAGCACATTTGATGAAGGTCAGCAGCTCTACGCTTTGCTGGCTGTAGATGCGGTACTTGCCTTCGCGTTGCGGGGGGGGCAACAGGCCGATTTCTTCGTAATGTCGAATGCTTTTGACGGTGGTGCCCGACAGCTGGGCGGCTTTGCCGATGTACATGAAAATCCCTTTTTGACGCATCAGAAGCGAAAAGATGTCGCGCGCTCGCACAGGCGCGCGACATCTTTGCACAAGCGTCAGGGGGTTGGAAGCCAGTTTGGACAAGGTGTCGCAGCAGGTAGGCTCGGTTGGGCAGTGCAGGGGCACGGCACGACCGGGGCCGATCAGCGGCTGGCGACTGCCTGGACTTGTTTGAGCCAGGCTTCACGCTGTTCCGGCTTGGAGCCCAATACCGGACCGAAGGTCAGGGTTTTCAGGGGCTTTATGCCGCAGAATTCCAGGGTGGTCTTGCGCATTTGGTGCAGGCCCGGCATGCGATACACCCATCGGTAGTACCACGGCGGCGTGTCCATGGTCACCAAAAGGTGAGCCGTGCGACCCTTGAGCAGCTTATCCGGGAAGGGCGAGCCCTTGCGGTACTTGAAGGCAAAACCGGGCAGAAACACGCGGTCGAAGAACCCCTTGAGCAACGCCGGAATGCCGCCCCACCAGATCGGGTACACAAATGTCAGGTGTTCGGCCCAGGTAATGTCGTTCTGTGCGGCGATCAAATCGGGCTCAAGCAACTGGACCTGGTTATAGCCATCGTGCAGGACCGGATCGAAATCCAGGGTGTCCAGGCGCAGCAAGCGCACCTCATGGCCTGCTTGCGTGGCGGCCTCGACGTAACGTTCGGACACAGCGCCGCAAAAGCTGTCGTTCGAAGGGTGGCCGAGGATTACGAGCATGCGTTTGCTCTTCATGACAAACTCCAGGTAATGAAGTGCCAAGGGTAAAGTCTGCCCCTTACGGTAGAGTCAAGCCTTGCCGGTTAGCGGTAGAGACAAACAGTTCAGCAGCGCTCGGGTGTAGCCCGGCAAACCGTCGAATGAGTGGGCGCAGGAACGTAATGTGTCAGGGGCCCCCGAAGAACATTTGGACAGGGCTCTGTGGCGGCATTTTTGCTTGATGGAAGCAGAAATGTACCCCCAGAAATACCCTTCGATACCCTCATCAGAATGCGCGATCGAGAACGGCGATTTCTGACAGCTTTCGAACAGGCCCTCGCTGGACCTTAGTGTGCCTCCACGGTTGTGTGGCCGATAACGGGGCAGGGCTGGGTCCGTTTGGGAATGCATTCACGAACGGCTGCTATCGACCCATTGCAGACGCTCGCAGAGCGAAGACTGCGGCAAAATCTTCGTGCTTTGCCAAGCCCCAGTTTCGATGTCTGCGCTCGCAGTCAGCTTGCTGCATGAGGTAGCGGCGTCAAGCCACTATCTTTGATCGCTGCGTCGGCTTGTGGCGATGCCAGATAGTCGAGGAGCGCCTGGGCTGCGGCGTGATGCTGGCTCTTGGTGACGACAGCGCCAGAATACATCGTCATTTTCTGCGCTTCAGCCGGGATCAGGCCAACGATGTCGATCCCCTTTACTGGCTTAAGTTCACTGAGCTGTTGGAAGCCGATCTGTGCTTCGCCGCGAGCGATCACCGCGCCGACAGGCTCGGCAGGTATCATGTGAGCCTTGGCTACGAACTGGTCACCGAGCTGCAGGCGAGGGAACAGGGTCTTGGAAAGATAGACGCCGCTTGCGCTGTCGGAGTACGCGACAGAGCTGCTATTTTGCAGCACTTTGCGCAAGGCCTGCATGGTGCCTATGTCCGGCTTCGATTCGCCTTTGCGAACGGCCATGGCAATGAAAGACTTTCCGAGATCAATTCGGCTAGTCTTATCGGCTAGACCGCTGGCGACCAGGTTGTCGAGCGCCGAACCTACCATTAGAACTACATCCGCCTGCTCACCGCGGGCGAGCCTATTCGGGACGGCCTGTGGGGTTTCCCCCATCGAAGGCGCGGCTAGAACTTTCAGCTTAACGCCGTATGTCTTCTCATAAGCTGGCGCCACTTCCCGGATAGCGCCCATGATACCGCCGGAACTAAGAACGGTCAGCGTTTCCTCACCACCTTGTACAACGTCAGCAGCCGAGCAGACGAATGAGGTGGTTAAGAGGGTGGCACAGAACAGCATTCGAAGCATCTGAGCTTTCTCCACTAGTAAAGGCGCGGAATCTTACCGGGGCGAAGCTCAAGCTTTTGATTAATCAACGATTAAGAATGTTTTACTTTTTCACCCGCAATTGGCGTGTATGGGGCGAAAGCAGGCCGCGCCTGACCGTTTTCGACCCATTGAGGACACTCGGAGGGGCGCGATGACGGGCAGATCAGACCGACTCTATGGTCGGCGTGAGGAGAAGCTTACCTAAGCACTAGGCAAGCAAAGGGCGCAGGAAGCTTCTCTCGTAGCTCACGATGAACTTCAATTCGGACGCTTCCTCAACCAAACGCACGCATTCAGGATCAATTGCGGCTTCTTGCCGATACCGTTCGTAGTCGGCAAGGCTGGAGAAGCTAAAGAGGCAATACGCGACGTTATTTGCCCCTTCAGCCGGGAGGAAGTAGCCGTGATGCTGTCCACCCATCCGGGTGACTACTGGAATCCAAGAGCGGGAATAGCTTTCAAACGCATCGATCTGATATCCGAGTCAGTTCCATGCGATTAGGCATAGCCCTCAACTCCCGTTCCAGAAAATGGAATTCTCAAATCCTAACACTTCCATTCTCTGACGAATAAAACCAGCGCAGACTGCAGTCTCCATACCGACAGGTCTCAACAGGAGCGCTGAATATGAGTAAGAACATCCAGGATAAGGTGGTCGTCATCACGGGTGCGAGTAGCGGTCTAGGCGAAGCAACGGCGCGTCATCTGGCGGCGCTCGGCGCCCTTGTGGTGCTTGGCGCCAGGCGCCAGGACCGTCTGGACGCGATTGTCGCGGTGATCGCCACTGCAGGCGGCAAGGCGATTGCTCATCCGACCGATGTGACACGCAAGGAGGACTTGTCTGCGCTGGTTGCCAAGGCAGTCGAGGTATTCGGTCGCATCGATGTAATGATCAACAACGCAGGGTTGATGGCGATCTCTCCGATTTCGCAACTGCGCACCGACGAGTGGGATCGTATGATCGATATCAACATCAAGGGCGTATTGTATGGCATCGCGGCCGCATTGCCGTTTTTCGAACAACAAGCCCGGTGTGAATCATCGTGCAATCGGAGGTGTTCGATAGAGGAAGCCAGGGCCCCCATGGTGCTGCCAATGATGGGCATCGCTCACAAAGCAGCAAGAGGATATCAACCCGTCAAACTGAGGAAATGACCATGGCAATGTTGGTTTTTGACGGTACGGAAGACGCCATCGTCGAAGCCCGTATTCTGGTCGGGGCGCTGAATGAATGGTTGGCGGAACAGCAACCCTGTTGCCCCCTAAAATCCGTTCATGTGCAATTTTGCTATCGACCCGATGGCACGCTGGATTCTGTATTGACCGTTGTAACAGACGTGGCCGTGGACTAATGACTGCTTTGATTGAACGGGCACTTGGTGCGGGTATGCCCTTGGCCGCAGATCCAGCAGGGTTTTGCTGTCGGTCGCCCGGTAGATCAGATCTGCTCGACGTTGGTCGACGAAGGCTGAAAACGCTGCATGAGTGGAATCGATCTTTTGGTTATTAAATAAACCTGTTAATTATAGGTTATCTGATCGGCCAAGAAAAACCTGAGTGCCTCATGCGACATGGGTCTAGCAAAGTAATATCCCTGGAAAATATCGCATCGACCACGGTCCAGGAAGTCCACCTGAGCCGCAGTTTCCACGCCTTCCGCGACCACTGACAGGCTGAGGTGATGGGCCATGGAAATAATGCCTTGAGTAATTGCTGCATCGTGTGGGTTAGCCGAGATATCCCGGATGAAAGAGCGATCAATCTTGATTTTGTCGATGGGCAAACACTTGAGATAACTGAGGCTAGAAAATCCTGTACCGAAATCATCCAGCGCAATGCGTACACCCAAGTTTTTAAGGCGGTGCAAGGTTTCAATTGCGATTTCAACGTTGTGCAGCAGGAGCGACTCAGTTATCTCCAATTCCAATTGCCCTGCGCTAAGCCCGTATTTGTTCAGCACTGCCTGGATACATTCAACGAACTGACCGCGCTGAAAATGCACCGGCGAAATATTTACGGCCATCGAGATGCCGTTGAAACCCTGATCACATAGATTGCGCAACTGCGCGCACGCCGTATCGAGTACCCAGAGGCTCAGCGGGATAATTTGACCACTGTCCTCTGCCACCGGTACAAACACCGCTGGAGAGATGTATCCTTTGATCGGATGCGTCCAACGCAACAACGCTTCGATTCCGACCACCCGACGCGTGTGGGCCTCTATTTGCGGTTGATAATGCAGGCTGAACGATTGAGTTTCGATAGCCTTTTGTAGGTCATTACGTAGGCTTCGGTGCTCGCAAACTCGATCGTTAAGATCGCTGGTGTACCACTGAAAGTTGTTCCTACCTTGTTGCTTGGCTTTGTACATGGCCATGTCAGCCTGCTGGATCAGCTGCATCGGCTGTTCGAGGTGACCATCGCTTAGCGTAATACCGATACTTGCACTGACGTGCAGGTCAATGCCCTGGATACAGTAGGGTTTGCCAATGCTTTCCAGCAGTCGCTCGGCCACCGGGACAACGTCTTCGTCACGAAGCAGGTCCGTCAGCAGAACGACAAACTCATCGCCGCCCATGCGCACGACGGCATCAGCCGGACGGACTTGCTGGGTCATGCGCTGTGCCACCTCGATCAGCACCTGATCGCCGAAGTAGTGCCCGATGGAGTCGTTGATGGATTTGAATCCATCCAGGTCGATGTACATGACCGCCAGTTGACGCTTACGTTGAAGGCTGCTGCGACACTCTAGGACAAGCCGGTCTTCCAGGGACAGGCGGTTAAGCAAACCGGTCAGCCCGTCATGGCTGGCACTGATACTCAGCTGGCGCTCGTAATGCTTCTGCTCGCTGATATCCCGAGCGATACCGAATACCCCGACGATCTCTCCATTTACCATGATCGGCAGGTTTGCGATATCCATGGTCAACTGCTTGTCGTCGCTCTCGTCGCGCACCCTTGCCTCGAATCGCTGCGGCTCACCGGCGCGGGCCGCGGAAAAATGCTGATTCACTCGCGGCAGGTCTTCTTCGAAAACGAGGTGGGAGAAATGTTGACCGACAAGATCAGTTGCCGCGCCAGCTTTAAGCTTCAGGCCAGCCGGGTTCACACTCTGGATGTTGCCCGCCATGTCGAGGGCGAAAACCGGGTTGGGGTTGTAGGTGAACAATGAGCGAAACCGTTGTTCACTTTCCTCCAGGCGTTGGCCGTCACGCTCATGCCGGATAGCAATGGCAGCCAGTTGCGCCGCGCAGGTCAACCTTTGGATCTGCATCTCGCTTGGCGCAATCGCCTGATCTTGGTACAGCGCAAATGTCCCAAGTACGGAGCCCTGATGCGAGAGTAATGGCAACGACCAGCAGGAGCGCAGATTGTACCCTAGCGCCAGGCTGCGAAAACGCTCCCAGCTTGGATCCCGGGCTATATCTGCGGTCACCACCAGCTCGCGCCGGAATGCAGCCGTGCCACACGTGCCTTCCTGAGGACCGATGGGCATGCCATGGATCGCCTCGCTGTATGCAGGCGGCAGGCCAGGCGCGGCACCTTTGAGCAAATGCTTGCCTTGGGCATCGGTGAGCAGTATGGAACACAGCGTACCGGGATCCTGGGCGTCGATCATCAAGCAGATGGCGGTGAGGATGTCGTGCAGTTGATGATTGGTCGCGATCATACCGAGTATGTCGCGCTGAGACTCGGGAAGCGCCATGCTGTGATAGCTCGTGCAGAAGGTGTTCATGGTGGGATTCCTGAGTGCTTGCGAGGCCTTCCGGTTCCCTGAGCGTCTGCAGAAGTGAGTGCTGGGCGCAGTCCGATCGCCCCCGATCGCGAAATCTTATAAAGCAGTGGGCCTGTCACGAAAAAGGCTCAGGTGATCGATAAAAGATCGTATCAGATGGCGCGCATGCGGCTGAATTGGGCTTGCAGCGGCCTGACCACCGTCCGCTGACTTTCTCTGAGCAAACCGCAGATACTTCTTGACTTCCGCACTACCAGGCGCAGACTTTAGCGAGTATTGCAAACTTCCCTTGGGCTGGCCGCATCTGTTTGCGGCGCGCGCCCTCCCGCGCTTACCTGCCAGGCATGCTGAAGCGGGCGCTGGACATCACGGATGCAGTGCTGGCTTTCCTTCGAATTGCCTGGTCTCAAGGAAAGAACATCCCGATCACGCCTTTTGCTACGAGAACAGCAGAAGGGCGCCTTCCCTCGTGCTGAACGCTACAACGGCTGTTGCCCGCGACCCTTGAACCTGCCTGACGATGCCGATCAGGTGTTGATCAAACGCCCATTCGACAATGGGCTGCTGACGATCATCTTCGACGAGCGCGAAGCGTGTGCATCGAAGCACAGCCGTTTGATTCCGAATTGAAGCTGACTTGGAGATTCCATAGCAGTCGTCACGAAGGCCCACCAGCAGACGAGGAGCTGCGGCTGGCTCCACTTCGTCGCCACAATGATTCAAGGAGCGTCCGCATGGCCAGCAAACAGTGCCAGGTCTGTGGCCAACCCGCCACGACACGGGTGGAAGCCAAGGTCAATGGCCGCCACAGCACAATGCTGTTGTGTGATGATCACTATCGCCAATTGGTGCGCCAGCAAAAGCGCACCCTTTCACCACTGGAGGCCCTTTTCGGCTCGCGCAGCGGTTTGTTTGAGGATTTCATCGGCAGCGATTTCTTCCGCAACCCAGGAGACTCAGTATCCGTTGCCGCGGGTGCCGATGATGTGGCCGAAGCGTCGTCTGGCGAACCTGCGCCCGCAGGGGCCGGCACGCCGCGGCGTCGCGGCAGCGGGCTGGCCAGCCGCATCAGCGAACACTCCGAGTCCCTGTTGCAGGAAGCTGCCAAGCGTGCCACGGAGTTCGGTCGGCCAGAAGTCGATACTGAACACCTGCTGCTGGCACTGGCCGACAGCGACGTGGTGAAGACCGTCCTCAGCCAGTTCAAGATCAAGGTCGATGACCTCAAACGCCAGATCGAGGCCGAGGCCAAGCGCGGCGACAAACCGTTTGAAGGAGAAATCGGCGTGTCGCCTCGCGTAAAGGATGCGCTCAGTCGCGCCTTTGTCGCCTCGAATGAATTAGGCCACGCTTACGTCGGACCCGAGCACCTCCTGATCGGGCTAGCAGAGGAGGGCGAAGGGCTGGCCGCCAACTTGCTGCGCCGCTATGGCCTCACGCCGCAGGCCCTGCGCCAGCGGGTCAACAAAGTGATTGGCAAAGGGGCGGAGGATGGCCGCGCTGAGGCGCTGACGAATACGCCGGAGCTCGACAAGTATTCGCGCGATCTCACCAAGATGGCGCGTTAGGGCAAGCTGGACCCGGTCATCGGACGCGCGCAGGAAATCGAAATCACCATCGAGGTGCTGGCGCGGCGCAAGAAGAACAACCCCGTGTTGATCGGCGAGCCTGGCGTGGGCAAGACGGCCATCGTCGAGGGATTGGCACAGCGTATGGTGGCCGGCGAGGTGCCCGAGACGTTGCGTGACAAGCGCCTGGTAGAGCTGAACATCAATTCCATGGTGGCCGGCGCGAAGTACCGGGGCGAGTTCGAGGAACGCGTGCACAAGGTGCTCAAGGAAATCTCCGAGCACCAGGGCGAGCTGATTCTCTTCATCGACGAGGTGCACACCATTGTGGGTGCAGGCCAGGGCGGTGGAGAAGGCGGCTTGGACGTCGCCAACGTCTTCAAACCGATGATGGCGCGTGGTGAGCTGAACCTGATCGGCGCGACCACGCTCAACGAGTACCAGAAGTACATCGAGCAGGACGCTGCGCTGGAGCGGCGTTTCCAGCCGGTCATGGTGCCCGAGCCAACGGTGGCGCAGACCATCATGATCCTGCGCGGCCTGCGCGATACCTTTGAAGCGCACCACAAGGTCAGCATCACCGAGGACGCGATCATCGCTGCCGCCGAACTGTCCGACCGCTACGTCACCGCGCGCTTCCTGCCGGACAAGGCCATCGACTTGCTCGATCAGGCTGCCGCCCGCGTGAAGCTGTCGGCGACGGCCCGCCCGGTTGCGGTGCAGGAGTTGGAGTCCGAACTGCACCAGTTGCGCCGGGAGCAGAACTACGCGGCTTCCCGCAAGCAATATGACAATGCGGCGCAGATCAGCAAGCGCATCGAAGCCAAGGAGGCCGAACTCAAGGAGCGCGTCGCGGACTGGGAGCGCGAGCGTGGTTCGGGCAGCGCCGAAGTCAAGGCGGAGCACGTTGCACAGATCGTCTCGCGGCTGACCGGCATCCCGGTCAATGAGCTGACGGTGGAGGAGCGCGAGAAACTGCTGCACCTGGAGCAGCGGCTGCATGAGCGCCTGGTTGGGCAGGACGAGGCGGTACGCGCTGTGGCGGATGCGGTGCGGCTGTCGCGCGCGGGGCTGCGCGAAGGTAACAAGCCCGTGGCCACGTTCCTGTTCCTGGGTTCCACTGGCGTCGGCAAGACTGAGCTCGCCAAGGCGCTGGCGGAATCCATCTACGGCGACGAGGGCGCCCTGTTGCGCATCGACATGTCGGAGTATGGCGAGCGCCATTCCGTGGCTCGGCTGGTGGGCGCGCCCCCCGGCTACGTCGGTTATGACGAAGGTGGCCAGCTTACCGAAAAGGTCCGGCGCAAGCCCTATAGCGTGCTGCTGCTCGACGAGATCGAGAAGGCCCACCCCGACGTCTACAACATCCTGCTGCAGGTGTTCGACGACGGGCGACTGACCGATGGTAAGGGGCGCGTGGTGGACTTCACCAACACCATTATCATCGCCACGTCCAACCTGGGCTCCGACATCATTCAGCGCCGGCTGAATGCGCCCGGAGCGGCTGGCGAGGAATACGAGAAGACCAAGGCCGAGGTGATGGACGTGCTGCGCGGGCACTTTCGCCCAGAGTTCCTCAACCGCATCGACGAAATCATCGTCTTCCATGCTCTGGGCAAGCAAGAGATCCGCCACATCGTCGGCCTGCAACTCGATCGCGTGGCCCGTAATGCCGCGAGCCAGGGCGTGACGCTGACGTTCGACGAGACGCTGGTCGATCACTTGGCGGAAGAGGGCTACAAACCCGAATTCGGTGCCCGCGAGCTCAAGCGACTGATCCGCAGCGAGCTGGAGACGGCACTGGCGCGTGAAATACTCGGCGGCGGCATTGGCAAGGGTGATCAGGCCCATGCGCGCTGGGACGACAAGGCGGAGCGGGTCGGGTTCGACCGGCGGCAAGCCGTGCCGGTCAAAGAGCTCGACAGTGAAAACGCGTGAAGCGCTGCCGAAGGCTGCACTTTCTCGTTGCAATGATCTTGCTGCTGAAGAGGTGAGGCATGAAGGACAGCAATGAGCCTGAGACCACACGCATGCGACTGCGTCGCGAGTGGGCGGTGTTGACGTTTTACGAGCGTTTCGAGCAGATCGTCGCCCACATTCTTTCGCTGGTGATCGCGGTGGTTATCGTGGTGTCGCTGGTGCAACTGATCCAGATAGTCTTCAGCCTGCTGATCATCGAAGCGTTCAATCCGCTGGATCACCGGATCTTCCAGCATGTGTTCGGCATGGTCATGACGCTGCTGATCGCGATGGAGTTCAAGCATTCCATCGTGCGCGTTGTCTTGCGCCGTGACAGCATCATTCAGGTCAAGACGGTCCTGTTGATCGGGTTGATCGCGCTGTCCCGCAAGATCGTGATCCTTGATCCCGATGTCAGCCCGGCCAAAGTCGCGGCGCTCGCTGGCGCTACCCTGGCCCTGGGGCTGACCTATTGGCTGTTGCGTGAGCGCGATGATCGAGTTGCCTAGGCTCTGTGTGAATGGCGCCAAGGCAAAGATTCAAGGGGAAAAAGAGCGCGGATCTGTAATTCCATATTCGTTCGAACCGGGGCTTGAAAACCTCGAAATCGCTTACATAATTCCGTCGTCAGGGGCCGCAGCCCGGCGCTTCGTGCCTCCTGTTGGAGATCATTTCAGTCAGCTTGAAGGAGGATTGTCATGTACGAGTCCCTTCTTAATCTGTCGAGCGATCCCATTGCCGAGTTCGAGAGGCTGCAGCGCGAACTGCAACATGTGCTGGGAACGGGTCTGGGGCGCCCAGGCAGTATTCGTGCCTTGGCCAGTGGTGCTTTTCCTGCCATCAATGTCGCGAGCACGCCGTCCAGCCTGGAGGTCTACGCCTTCGTTCCCGGCGTCGACCCGAGCGACCTCGATCTGCAGATTCACCGAGGGTTGCTGTCGATTTCCGGTGAGCGCCGGCCGGCGCGCAGCGCACAGGAGGGCAATTGCTCGGTGTACGCCAACGAGCGTTTTTCCGGACGGTTCAAGCGTACCGTGAGCCTCAATGATCAGGTCGATACCGACAAGGTCGAAGCTCACTGTTGCGACGGTGTTCTGCGCATTTCGCTACCGCGGCGCGAAGCGCTGCAGCCCAAGCGCATAGCCATTCAGTAACAGCAACGGTTTGAAGGAGGAATCACCATGAACGACAAGCAAGCGGTCGTGCTCGGCGAAACTGAAACCCAAACACTGCTGCCGCGTGTCGATGTATTTGAAGACGAAAACGGAATCCAACTGTTTGCGGACCTACCGGGCGTGCCCAAGGACCATCTCGTGGTCAATGTGGACGGTGACACGCTTGTGCTGGAAGGGGAGATCATGCCGCAGTTGAGCGAACAGTTGGAGGCCGTCTACGCTGAGGTCCAGCTGTCGCGATTCAGGCGGGCCTTCACCTTGAGCTCCGAGCTGGACACGACCCGGATCGACGCTGAGCTACGGGACGGCGTGCTGAACGTGCGCGTTCCCAAACATGCACATGCCCAGCCGCGCAAGATCGTCGTGAAAAGCGAGTAGGGCCTTGAGCGTGTGGAGGACGACCCATGGACAAACTAGCTGAACTCAAACATGGCCTGGAGGAAACCTGGCATTCGCTGGGCGAGGGCTGGCGTCAGCTTCGCGATCGCACCAGCGAGGCCCTGACGCGCTTCACGCCTGTCAACCGGAGCAGGAGCGTCTCGGAGGATGCTACTTCAGCACCGGCACTTGCCTCGAACTGGGGATTGCTGGCCGGCGATCTTTACGAGGATGGCGACCAGGTCGTCATTCGCCTCGAGGTGCCCGGAATGGTGAAGGAGGATCTGAATCTGGAAGTGCTGGGCGATACCTTGATCATTCGCGGTGAAAAACGCATCGAGCAGGAGCAGGGCAATGGGCGTTATCGCGTCCGGCAGTGCACCTTCGGCAGTTTCCGCCGCGCCCTCCAGCTTCCCGCTCCGGTCATTGCCGCGAAGGCCAGAGCCATATGCAGCAACGGTGTGCTGCGTGTCGAACTGCCCAAGGAAGAGCGTGCGCGTGGCCGGCGCATTGAGGTCCGCTCGGGTTGATACTGCCACTGCATGTTCTTTGCGCAGACAAGGTACAACCCTCGTCGCCTGAACTACCCGCCCGCGAAAAACTCGCGGGCGGGTAGTTCTTCGGTTGCTCAACGGGAAGAACGGTAGCCGCCCCCTGCAATGGACATTGCACTTCTCTGTCGAGCTGAGACGCCCAGCGATAGTTCATCCGGATTTTTTCCCATAACCGGTCCTGCAAAGGGCTGAAGGTCGAGACTATGTCCGCTGAAGGCAACGCAGGACTTTTGTTGGGTGTTATCACTTTGCTCACCGCCGCCGTGGTGGCCGTGCCGCTGCTCAAGCGCATCGGGTTCGGCTCAGTGATGGGCTACCTGTTGGCAGGGATGATGATCGGACCTTTCGGGCTGCAAGTGATCAATGACCCCCACACCATCATTGATGTGGGCGAGTTGGGTGTGGTGATGTTTCTTTTCGTGATTGGCCTGGAGCTCAAACCCTCGCATCTATGGGACCTGCGTGGGCAGATCTTTGGGCTGGGCAGCCTGCAGGTGGTGATCTGTGCCGTTCTGCTCACCGTCGTCGGCAAGGCCTTTGGTTTCCCTTGGCAGGTGTCATTCGTTTGCGCGGCCGGTTTTGTGCTCACATCCACGGCGATTGTCATGCAAGTTCTCTCGGAGCGGGGTGACTTGACCGAGCCGAGGGGCCAACGCATCGTCTCCATTCTGCTGTTTGAAGACCTGTTGATAGTGCCGTTGCTGGCGGTGGTGGCATTTCTGGCACCTACTGCATCGGTGCCCGAACCCAGCTCCCCCCTGTGGCAGCGCATGGCGACCGCAGCGCTGTCCCTGAGCGCACTGGTGGTCATCGGGTTGTGGTTGCTCAACCCTCTGTTTCGGGTATTGGCCCAAGCCAGGGCGCGCGAGGTGATGACTGCTGCCGCGCTGCTGGTGGTGCTGGGAGCAGCGCTGCTGATGGAAATCGGCGGCCTGTCAATGGCGATGGGCGCGTTCGTTGCCGGTGTGCTGCTGTCGGAGTCCACCTTCCGCCACCAGCTTGAGGCTGACATAGAACCGTTTCGCGGGTTGTTGCTGGGGCTGTTTTTCCTCGGCGTCGGCATGGCGCTGGATCTGCACGTGGTGGCCGCGAACTGGCTGCTGATCACCTCTGGCGTGCTGGCGCTGATGATGGTCAAGGCGCTGTGTATCTATGGGGTCGCGCGCCTCGCGAAAAGCCAGCATGGTGATGCGCTGGACCGCGCCGTGCTGATGGCGCAGGGTGGTGAATTTGCGTTCGTGCTGTTTGCCGAAGCGCTGAAACTCAAGGTCGTCAGTGCCGAAATCAACGCCAACATGACGGCTATCGTGGTGTTGTCCATGGCCGTTACGCCGGTCAACCTTCTGTTGTACAAGCGATTCGCGCGGCCCCGGGCGGTTTCCATGGCCGGTGTGGAGCCGGCACAGAATCTCCAAGGCCATATCCTGATCATAGGGTTTGGTCGTGTCGGCCAGATCGCTTGCCAGGCACCACTCGCTCATGGCGCCAAGCTTTCGATCATCGACATGGACCCGGAGGTGATCCGCGCCGTCGAGCCTTATGGTTTCAAGGTCTATTACGGTGATGGTGCCCGGCACGACCTGTTGCATGCTGCCGGGGCCCATCACGCCCGTACCATAATTGTGTGCGTGAATGACAAGAAGGCCGCGACACGCATCGTCGAAAGCACGCGGCACTATTGCCCGCAGGTGAAGGTGCTGGTGCGCGCCTTCGACCGCGAGCACGCGTTGGAACTGGTCAAGCACGACGCCGACTACATCGTGCGGGAAACCTTTGAATCCGCCTTGCTGCTTGGCCACCAGGCCGTGCTGACCCTGGGTGCCTCAGCGCACGAAGCCGACGCGGTGACCGACGAGGTGCGCACCCGCGATGCTGAACGTTTTGCCCTGGAAACATCCGGGGGGCTATTTGCCGGGCGAGCGTTGGTCCTGGGAAATATCGAGCGCATTGATCCGCCGAAGCCTGAAGCACGGGATGCTCATTGAGCATGAAAACCTGACGGCAATACGCACACTCACGCTATCGCAGGCACGCACACAACTGCGGGCGATTATTTTCTGCCGCTTCGTGGGCGATGTGTAGTTTCCTGGATGGCGAGACAGATTAAATCTTCATGGGATGCGGGGATTGCACATTAAACATTGCCCTTGCCCTGGTGATTATCAATGGCCTCGATGAAATTCTTGATCAACGGCGACTGCTGATTTTTTCGCCAGACGAAATAGATATCGCTTGAATCCAGGCTCGGCACATGATCGGCCTGAAAGGTATCTGCCTGGCTCGCGAAACGGTCGATATAACTCTCTGGCACGCAAGCAAAGCCAATTTCCTGTGCGATGCAGGCAAAAATACTGGGATACGATTCGATTTCCAGTATCGCCCGAGGCTGGATGCCGCTGCGTTCTAGCCAGTTATCGACCTGTTGCCTGTAGTGACACGTGCGACCGAATACATACAGTTCGAGCCCAGCCAGGTCTTCCGGGGTGGGCGAGGAAAAGGCCTTCGGTACAACTCTCAACAAGCGCTCACGGAACGCTAAGCGGCTTTCAAGCAAAGGATGCTCGATGGGGCCATCAGTGAGGATCAAATCAAGCTCGCCATCCATCAACAGCCGCTCCAGGAGTAGCGAGTGCTCCGGACGGATGTGCAGTTCTACCCCAGGCGCCTCAAGGCGGTACCGTACCAGAAGCGGAGGGAGATGATTGGCCAGCGCTACGTCAAGCGCCCCAACGCGAAGCACGCCATGCATGGAATCGGTTGAAAACAGCGAGCGTGTTTCAGCTGCCAGGTCGAGGATCTGTTTGGCTTTGCGGTAGACCAGCCTACCTTCGGGGGTGACAAGTAACCGGTTATTTTCGCGATTGAACAAGACGACGCCGAGCTGAGTTTCTAGTTCTCGCAGTCTTGCTGTGATGTTCGAGGGCACGCAATGCAGCTGTGCAGCTGCTGCGGCTATCGTACCGTGCTCTACGACAGCGCAAAAAAAACCAAGCTGTGAAAGCTTCAAGATGCTCTCCTTTTGTGATGGCATAGCTCACATCTGATCACTTTTAGTGATGCGTGTGTCAGCTTAACATTGCCCGGGCAAACGCATCCAATCACCTCGACAGCCTAGCCTCATGGGCTTGCGGTGGTAGGGCCTGGATGCACGGACTTTCGTCGTTGTCGGGGAAAGCCTTCTAGGAAATGTTGGCCTTGCGAAGGGCTGAAGCTGCAGCGGAGAATCGATGCGCATACTACATACCATGCTACGTGTGGTGGATCTGGATAAAACCATTCACTTCTACACTAAAGTGCTCGGCATGAGCCTCTTGAGACGCAAAGACTATCCGGAGGGCAAATTCACCCTTGCTTTCCTCGGATATGGCCTGGAGACAGAAACTGCTGTTCTGGAGCTGACGCGAAATTGGGGACAAGATAGCTATGAGATTGGCGATGCTTACGGGCATGTAGCTATCGAGGTTGAGGATGCAGAAGCTGTGTGCAGCCGTGCTGCTATCATGGGATATCGTGTTCCTCGACCAGCAGGTGTCATGAAACATGGACGCACAATAATCGCGTTCATTGAAGATCCCAACGGGTACAAGGTCGAGCTGATACAAAAAGGCACGCAATTCGACTGATCAAGCGAGGGAAGGCGCGAGGCAGGGCTTGGAGTGGCGAAAGTGCTTTTGTGCTCTTTACCGAAGCTCGGTCTTCAAGGCCCTGAACTCATCATAGCTGTTGGCCGTACAGGTCGGGTTGCTTGTCAGGCGCCGCTCGCACAGGGAGCTAAACTTTAGAATATCGATGTAAATCCGCAACTGATTCGCACCGTGGAGCCCTCTGGTCTCAAGCTCCATCACGGTGATGGTGACCGCTCTGACACATTGAGCGGTTCATACACGATGCCGACTACCTAGGGCGGGAAACCTTTAATCCGCACTGTAGCTCGGCCGTCAAGCCGTGCTGACGCTGGGCGCGTTGGGGGTCGAAACCGACGCGGTGCGCATACACGATACCTAACGAAGTGGCGAAGGTGTCCGTTGTCATAGGACATACCCAGTTTTTTTTCAGCACCCTCATCCAGGTTCTGATGTAAGTAGGAGGGCGCATGTTCACTCCGAATTCCATTCCCTATCAGCGACAACCGGGCTTTCAGCGCACTTACCGTCAAGGTCGGTTGAGCCTGGGCCTTTTCCTCCCCCTCGAAGCCTTTAGCGATGATATGCCGAGTATGGCTGGCCAGGTGAGCCTGGCCCAAAGAGCCGAAAAGCTAGGTTTCGCTGCCCTTTGGTTTCGCGATGTACCGTTACGTGACCCTAGTTTCGGTGATACCGGTCAGGTCTTCGATCCTTGGGTCTACCTGGGTTTCATGGCGGCACACACGCATTCGATTGCGCTGGGTACCGCCTCGGTCATCCTGCCAATCCGCAACCCTCTTCACACCGCGAAGGCGGCCACCAGTGTAGATCAACTCAGTGGTGGCCGCCTGTTATTAGGCGTGGCTTCCGGGGACCGACCTGTAGAGTTTCCCGCATTCGGTGTAGACCCGGAGCAGCGTGACAGAATGTTCCGCGAATACCTAGAGGTATTTCGCCAGGTTCAGCGCAGCAGTTTCGTGCCTTTGATCTGGTCCGGCGGCACGCTTGAGGGCTGCGATCTGATTCCCAAGCCGACCACAGCGGAAATTCCATTCTTCGTCACCGGTCATAGCCGCCAGACGCTGGATTGGATTGCCCGCTGCAGTCATGGCTGGATCAGTTATCCGCGTGCGCCGAAGACTCAGCAACTGATTGTCGAGAACTGGCGCACTGCAGTGCGTACCGAATGTGGTGAGCTGTTCAAACCCTTCACCCAGTCGCTATACATCGACCTGACGGACAACTCGCAGATACCCCCTCGACCGATCCACCTCGGCTATCAATTAGGGCGATATCATCTGATCTCACTGCTGCAACACTTACAGGAGATCGGCGTCAACCATGTGATCATCAACTTGAAGTACGGGCAACGCCCCGCTGGCGAGGTCCTCGAGGAGCTCGGTCAGTTCGTTCTGCCTGACTTCATCCTGTCTACGTGAGGCGGCACGGGGCACGAATGCTACGCCCCGAGCTTTCTATCCGGTCACCGCGCCGGGCGCGAGACGGCGACATGGCCGCCGCCACACCCGGTGACCAATACCTAGTGAAAGAAGGCCAGGGTACGAACTTCGATACTTTCGCGTGGCGGGGCTCCCGGCGGCGTATGGGGGAGCTGGAAGGCGGCATGGGGGGTGAAGCGGGCACGGCCGTCGTGACGCGAGTCATAACCCTTGATCAGCAAGACTTCGTCACGGCGCATCTCCGGAAAATAGTACCAGCGCTGGTGAGTATTGTAGGCGAGGTGATAAATCTCCCCGATGCGATCCGGATAGACCAAGTCGGTAGCCAGCAGATCATTGGGGTCGAGCGTCGAGGCGTCCAGCACCGCCAACGGCGAGCGCTTGACAGGGCCGCTTATCGGGCGCCAGACGTTGATCTGAGCGACTGACATCGCTGCCATTGCGGCGGCTTGTTCCGCGCCCAGTACTTCGCGGATACGCTCAGGCCCCGAGTGTTCGGTGTAGTCATTGTGCACACGGCTGGCTGGGCCGCGAAAATCCCGCCGTTCGGCGTCACTGCGCCTGGTGTGGTCGAAGATCACGACCCGGCTCGCGCCCGTCAATTGCTTGATCAAGGCCTTTATCTCGTCATAGTAGACCTTTACTACCGAGGTATCGTCGTAGAGATCGTCTACCACCGTCTCTCGCCGGTGGAGTTCAAACCCCTGCTTGTCCAGTGAAAGGCTGTCGGCTAACGGACGTCCGTTTTGTATCTTGACTTCGCGCTCCTCCTGCTCGGCAAAGTAGTGAGCCTCACTGTCACCGGTCAAAGCCTCGGTATGTATATAGGGCTTTGCATTTTGCCTGACCAGGTAGGTGAGTTTCGTGAGAACGCTATCGGGCATATCAGTTGTGCATTTCAAGTAATGCCTCCCGTTCTGCTGGCCGTACTCGGCGTGGTGGCGCTGTGGCGGCGATGTGGCTGGCATGTAGGCTCGCTCTCAATCATATGCCCTCGAACAGACGCATTAAATGCCCTCCAGGCGCAAGCCCTCCAAGAGTGACAAGTGGCCATCCACAACTTTGCTGTCAGCAGGAGAAAGCTTGGAATCTGCAAGAGGCGGATACTTGCCCAGGCCTTCCCCCGTTTCGTGAGTCGAAAGGATGGCACCACTGCTGTTCACGTACATGCCGTGTAGCATGACCTGCGTGTCTGCGGCGGAAGCTTCGTTAGCACCCATTTTCAATGGTTTGCCCAATTGACAGCGCGTGTTCCAGTCAGGTGCGTGCTGATTAGCCCCGGCCCTGCAAATGGTGGATCTCACCATGAACGACATATGCCGCCATGGGGGAGCCGTCGAGCACCAGCAGGTCGGCCTGCTTACCTGGCTCGAGCGGGCAGACTGGTATGGGTGCCAGCGGCGCAGTAGATCACTGAGTGTCCATCTTTGGTGGGCGCTCAGCACATGCTGAGTGGAGGAAGTGCAAACAGATTGGCGCAACGACGTTTTCAGTGGTCCCGCTCTTTGTGTGCTGAAAAGCCACGCCTTTGGGGTCGAAAGCGGCCGGTTGCGCATGACCGCTATCGACCCAGGCTGTGAAAAAAACCTGCGATTATCTAACCTTCTGATCGTCGAGATCGTGGCGGGGACGATCATGAAGCGGTTCATTGAGGGTGAGGCCCGGACGCAAGTCACGCTGCTGCCGGAGTGCCTGGATGATTACATCACCGAAGAAAACCCTGTTCGAGTGGTTGACGTTTTCGTCGATGAACTCGACCTCGGAGCGCTCGGATTCGAGGGTGTCGATCCGGCTGCTACGGGTCGTCCGGCCTACCATCCAGCAGTCCTGCTGAAAATCTACATCTATGGCTACCTCAATCGGATTCAGTCCAGCCGCCGGCTTGAGCGCGAGGCAGAGCGCAACGTCGAGCTGATGTGGTTAACGGGCCGGTTGGCTCCTGACTTCAAAACGATTGCTGACTTTCGTCGAGACAACGGTAAAGCTATTCGCGGCGTGTGCCGGCAATTCGTAGTGCTGTGCCGCAACCTCAATCTTTTCTCCCAGTCGATCATTGCCATCGACGGCAGCAAATTCAAAGCCGTAAATAACCGCGACCGCAACTTCACCCAGGGCAAGATCAAGGCGCGCATGCAGCAGATCGAGCAGAGCATTGACCGCTATCTTGCGGCGCTGGATTCGGCGGATCGGGCGGCGCCCGAGGTCGCCGAGGCCAAGGCTGAACGGCTGAGCGAAAAAATAGAAAAGCTGAAACAGCAGATGACAAAGCTAAAGGACATTGAAGCGCAGCTTCACGCCAGCCCAGATCAGCAAATCTCTCTTACCGATCCTGATGCACGCTCAATGGCCACGAGTGGCCGAGGTACTGGCACGGTTGGCTACAACGTACAAACAGCAGTCGATGACAAATACCATCTGATCATTGCTCATGAAGTCACCAATGTTGGCAATGACCGAACGCAGCTAAGCAATATGGCGAACCTGGCACGCGAAGAGATCGGCGCTGAGTCGCTGACAGTGGTAGCCGACCGAGGCTATTACAAAGGTCCGGAAATCCTTGCTTGCGAGCAGGCCGGGATCACCACTTTTGTCCCGAAGCCGCTGACATCAAGCAGCAAAGCGCAAGGCCGATTCGGTAAGCAGGACTTCATCTACATTGCTGCATCGGATGAATACCGATGCCCTGCGGGTCGGCTACTGACCCGCAGGCACTCTTCGATCGAGGACGGCATGTTGCTGCACTCCTACGGGTTCTCTGGCTGCCAAAGTTGCTCCATGCAGAAGCAGTGTACGACGGGTAAGGAACGCCGGTTGAAGCGCTGGGAGCATGAAACGGTAG